>JAEESA010000068.1 GCA_016286115.1 Lachnospiraceae bacterium | reverse complement strand
ATTTCTTCCCGTGCCTTTTCAAAGGACAGGATCTCGCTCACCTCCGGCACCAGGCTCCGTTTGCTCTGTTTCGCGGCCGTTTCGCAAAGCGCCTGCCATTTCCTTCTCTTTTTCTCTGCGCGCTCTCCCCGGAGCTTCACGACGCAATAACGCATCTCCACCGGAACGATCCTTTTGACTCCCAGCTCCACCGCCTTTTCGATCACGGTCTCCATCCGGTCGCCCTTCGGAATGGCCTGAAACAACGTAACCGGCACGCTCAGTTCCGTTTCCGCCGCCCGGGACACAAGTTCCGCCTGGACAAAGTTTTCCCCCAGCTCCGCGATCCGGCAGAGGTAGCTTTCCCCTCCCCTTACGCTGACGCGGATCTCATCGCCCTCCTTCAGCCTCACGACTTCCCGGATATGGTGCGCGTCCTGCCCGGTAATGGTCACATATTCTCTTGTTACATCCTCTTCCCTTGCAAAAAACTGATACATCCTTAATTCAGGGTAATATTTACCCACTCTCCCTGATGATTGATCTCGACAATATTGAGCCCCGCGTCCGCAAATGCCTTGACGCAGGCGTCTTCCCTCGTATTGATGATACCGGAGGTAATAAGGAACCCACCTTCTTTAAGAAGCGGCCTGAAAAGCGGCGCCATCGGGATCAGAACCTCCGCCAGAATGTTCGCAAGGATCAGGTCAAAGGGCTCTTTTTTTAGTTCCTCCAAAAGAGCCGGATCGTCTAAAATATTGCCCTGTGAAAAGTCCCCCTCTTCGCGCGCAAGCCCATTCTGCTCCCAGTTCTCATATGCGCAAGTAATGCACTGTTCGTCAATATCGATCCCCTTCACCACTCCGCAGCCAAGCTTTTTCGCGGCAATGGAAAGGATCCCGCTGCCTGTCCCCAGATCCAGCACCCTCTGTCCCGGCAACAGATACTTCTGCAGCTGTGAGAGCACCATATACGTCGTCTCATGCTTTCCCGTCCCGAACGACATCCCCGGATCGATCTCCAGCACGGTCTGTCCGAGTGACGGCTGTTTATCCTTTTCCCAGGACGGCCGGATAAAGAGCCCGTCCACCGAAAACGCATGGAAAAATTCCTTCCATTTATCCTGCCAGCCATCCTCCACATCTTCCACGCCGATCTCTCCTGTTCCGATATCGCCGAACTCACGGAGGCCATCCAGCATCTCCCTGATCTTCGGCAGCATCTCCTCTGCCGCCGGCTCTTCCATGTAGAAAGAAAGCGTGCTCTCTCCGTTATCCTCCGGCAGCTCCGGCGGGAAGTCAATGAACATCCCCTCCTGCTCCTCCTTCGTGAGCGGCACGTTGTTTTCGATCTCCACGCCCTGCGCGCCGAGCTCCATCAGCTCCGCGCAGATGATGTCCTCATAAGCGGTCGTTGTCTTGATGCTTACCTTCTTTTGCATGCGTTCCTCCATGTTTGATAAGCGGCTGCGCCATGTGCTTTTTTTGCAGCCGCGTGATCGAGCAGGGGATCTGCCCTGCTCGATGCGCGGGCGGCGTTTTGCGCAAGCAAAATCATACCTTGCGCCGCCCTGCGCATAAGAAAGCGGACATGCATCCCGCACATCCGCTCTGTTCATTCTCTCAGGCAAATCTCTGTCTCAGGCAATCATATTCCCGATTGATCTCCTGAATGGTATCCGTATCGCCTCCCAGATTATCGGGATGGTAGATCTTCAGGAGCTCTCTGTACCGGCGCTTCAACGCCACCTCATTATTCACTCCGATGAAGAACATGTCGCCGCTCGTGATATTCGGCTCATCGGCCATCTCCAGTTCTCTCTTCACCTGCTCGTAGAATTTCCTCTGTTTCTCTACGCGCCGCCGCTCATCCGCGAGCCTCCTCGTCTCTTCCTCCAGGATCTTCCACTTCATCTCAAAGAGCCGTTTATCCTGCTCCATCCGCTTATTCTCGTTTTCACGATAGCGGTCAAATTCCGCGCGTTCCCTACGCAGCGCCTGCCGCTCTTCCTCAACATGCCGCCGTTCCGCCGCCAGCGTCTTCTGGCGATACGACAGCTCGATCTCTACGGTATCGTTGAACAGCATTCGGTTTAAAACATCATCAGCGCCCTGCGCCACTGTGTTTTCCGGTTTCATAAGGTAACTCCCCTTTGTTACTCATCTACAAAATGTTGTAGAAATTAAACCTCAATTACACAAAGTATGTTACCCTATATTAAATCTAGGTTCAATGGTACTTTGGTACCAAAACTATGAGAAAAGAGACCCGCATAATGAGCTAGCTCAATTATGCGGGCCTTTTTTCTCATAGCGCCCACCACGCACGGATCGCGGCTTTACCGCGATCCGTGCGTAGTGGCCGAAGGGGCTGATGCAAATGCATCAGTCCCTTTTTTGGTACGTCCTATTTTTTTCCAAAAAATCCTCTTCTCACGGTTTTCCCGCGAATCGCGTATAGTGAGCAAATGAGCTGACGCATTAGCATCAGCCCCTTTTTTGGTACATATTAACAATCTCTACTTATTCTTATCCCAAAAACTCCTCTTTTTATTATTCCCGGCCGCCCCGTTCTGTTTCGTCAGGCTGTCGCCGGTCAGGGCGTCAAACTGCCTGAGCAGATCCTTGGCCTGCGAATTCAGCCCTGTCGGCACCTGCACCACAAGGTTCACGTAATGATCCCCGCGGGAGTTCTTGTTTCTGAGCGACGGGATCCCTTTTCCTCTGAGCCGGATCCTCGTGTCGGTCTGTGTTCCGGCCTTCACCTCGTATTCCACTTCGCCGTCGATCGTATTGATGCGGATCGCCCCGCCCAAAGCGGCCTGCGCATAGGAAATGGGCGCGGTAGAATATACATCCATACCGTCCCGCTGGAAGATCGGATGCGGCTGCACATGCACCTCGACCAGAAGGTCTCCTCTGGGGCCTCCATTGAAGCCGGGCTCCCCTTTTTCGCGGATCCGCACGCTCTGCCCGTCGTCGATCCCGCCCGGGATCGTCACCGCGATCTTCTTTTTCGAAGACGTATAGCCCGTTCCCGAGCAGACCGGGCATTTCTCCTTGATCATCTTTCCAGTCCCGCGGCAGTCCGGGCAGCTCTGCACGTTCTGCACCGTTCCGAAAAGCGATTGCTGGGCAAACATCACCTTCCCCTTGCCGCCGCAGCGGGTACAGGTTTGCGGCTGCGTCCCCGGTTTCGCGCCGGTTCCGTGGCATTGCGTACACTCGTCCTTCAGCGTCAGCTCCAGTTCCTTTTCGCAGCCGAACGCTGCTTCCAGGAAGGTGATCTTGATCACGGCGCGCAGGTTCTGGCCTTTCATCGGGCCGCTTCCTCCGCTCCGATACCCTCTTCCGCCGAAGCCGCCGCCGAAAAGATCGCCGAAGATATCGCCAAAGATATCCGAGAAATCCATTCCCGAGAAGTCGAAGCCTCCTGCCCCGCCGGCGCCGCTGTCAAAGGCCGCATGGCCGAACTGGTCATACTGGCTCCTCTTCTGCGGATCCGAAAGCACGGCATACGCCTCCTGGATCTCCTTGAACTTCTCCTCCGCTTCCTTGTCCCCCGGATTAATGTCCGGATGGTACTTCTTCGCAAGTCCCCGGAACGCTTTTTTCAATTCATCATCCGTGGCATTCTTCTGAACCCCAAGGACCTCATAATAATCTCTTTTATCCGCCATTTGTTCTTCCTAATAACAAAAATTTTTCACTTCGCGGCTTACTTCGCCGTTTGTCTGCGCAAAGAGAACCGACCGAGTCCGGCAGAGTGTTTTCTGGGACTGTGGACGCTGCGCGCTACTTAATGAGTGCAAGCTGCCAGCGCAGCACGAATTTAGTAGCGTACGCAAGCGTCCCCAAGTGAAAACGCGTCCCACGAAAATACTCTGCCCGGACGAGGGTCGGTTCAGCCAAAATTAAACTTCCTTGAAATCAGCATCCACGACATTATCGTCTCCGCCGTTTCCGCTTCCGGAATTCGGTCCGGGTCCTGCATTCTGCGCGCCCATATCCGGTCCCGGCTGCGGACCTGCGCCGCCCTGTGCGCCCTGCATGCTCTCATACATCTTGGAGAACACCTTCTGCGCGCTCTCTGTCAGCTTCTCCTGCGCTGCCTTCATTTCGGAGATATCGCTGTCCGTCATCTCTTCCGGTGTCGGATGCTTCTCAAGGAGCTCGCGCAGAGCCTTGATATCAGCCTCCACCTTTTCCTTGTCGGCAGCATCGAGCTTGTCGCCCACATCCTTCAATGCCTTCTCTGTCTGGAATGCGAAGGAATCTGCATCATTCCTGGTATCCACGGCTTCTTTCCGCTTCTTGTCCTGTGCCTCGTATTCCTGGGCTTCCTTGATCGCCTTGTCGATATCCGCATCGGACATGTTGGAGCCGGCCGTGATCGTGATGTGCTGTTCCTTGCCTGTGCCGAGATCCTTGGCGCTGACGTTCACGATACCGTTCGCGTCGATGTCGAAGGTAACCTCGATCTGCGGAATTCCTCTCGGTGCCGGCGGAATGCCGTCCAGACGGAACTGGCCGAGGGACTTATTATCTCTGGCGAACTGCCGCTCGCCCTGCAGCACGTTGATATCCACAGCGGTCTGGTTGTCCGCAGCGGTGGAGAACACCTGGCTGTGCTTGGTCGGGATCGTCGTATTCCGTTCGATCAGCCTTGTTGCCACGCCTCCCTGCGTCTCAATCGAAAGAGACAACGGAGTAACATCCAGAAGAAGGATGTCGCCGGCACCCGCGTCGCCCGCGAGCTTGCCGCCCTGGATCGAAGCGCCGAGAGCCACACATTCGTCCGGATTTAAGGATTTGCTGGGCTCTTTCCCGGTCAGCTGTTTCACCTTGTCCTGTACGGCGGGGATACGGGTAGAACCGCCCACCAGAAGGACCTGGCCGATATCCGAATTGGTAAGGCCGGCGTCTTTCATTGCGTTCTGCACCGGGATCGCCGTCTTTTCCACGAGGTCATGAGTAAGCTCATCAAACTTCGCTCTGGACAGGTTCATGTCAAAGTGCTTCGGGCCTTCGTTGGTCGCTGTGATGAAGGGAAGGTTGATGTTTGTGGTCGTTGCGGAGGAAAGCTCTTTCTTGGCTTTTTCCGCAGCTTCCTTCAGCCTCTGCATCGCCATCTTGTCGCCGGAAAGGTCCACGCCTTCCGCTTTCTTGAATTCATCGATCATCCACTGGGTGACGCGGTTGTCAAAATCGTCGCCGCCGAGGTGGGTATCGCCGTTTGTCGCCAGAACTTCGATCACGCCGTCGCCGATCTCGATGATGGAAACATCGAACGTACCGCCGCCCAGGTCATAGACCATGATCTTCTGCTCTTTTTCGTTGTCAAGGCCGTAGGCAAGCGCTGCCGCCGTGGGCTCGTTGATGATACGCTTCACATCCAGACCCGCGATCTTGCCGGCGTCCTTTGTTGCCTGGCGCTGTGCGTCGTTAAAGTATGCGGGCACTGTGATAACAGCTTCCGAAACCTTTTCTCCCAGATAGCTTTCCGCGTCTGCTTTCAGCTTCTGAAGGATCATGGCTGAGATCTGCTGCGGTGAATACTTCTTGTCATCGATCGTCCGGCCGCGGTCGGTACCCATATCTCTCTTGATGGAGCTGATGGTCTTTTCCGCATTGGTCACGGCCTGGCGCTTTGCCGGCTCACCGACCAGCCTCTCTCCGTTTTTGGTGAACGCCACGATCGACGGTGTCGTCCGGCTTCCTTCCTGGTTTGCGATGACCGTCGGCTGTCCGCCTTCCATAACGGCCACGCAGCTGTTTGTGGTTCCAAGGTCAATTCCGATGATTTTTCCCATAATCTTTTCCTCCTATCGTAAATTGTCTATTGTTTACTAATTCATGAGCAGGTGACTAACTCACCACCGCCACCATGCTGTGCCTTACCACGGAATCCCTGAAAAGGTATCCCTTCTGCATTTCCTGCGCCACGATCCCGGATTCATATTCATCGCTTTCCACCTGCATCACCGCGTTGTGGAACTCAGGATCAAATTCCTTACCCACCGCCTCGATGGGCTTCACGCCGAGGTTCTCCAGCTCCGTCAGAAGCTGTTTGTAGATCTTATCCATTCCGTCGACAAAAGGATCTCCCTTTTGTTCCTCCGGCACGGCCGCCAGACCCCGTTCAAAATTATCGATCACCGGCAGCATCTTTTCGATCACGCTCTTCGCGCCAAGCTCAAACGACTGGCTCTTCTCTCTTTCGTTCCGTTTCCGGAAGTTTTCGAACTCCGCCATCTGGCGTTTGACCCGGTCCTGCAGCTCCTCGATCAGTTCTTCGCGTTTGTCCTTTTTCTTCTTAAAGAACCCGCCTTTTTCAGGCTTTTCTTCGGCGGCTGCTTCGGCTTCTTCCTCTTCGGGTTCTTCCTCTTCCGCCGTTTCCTCCGCTTCTTCTGCGGGCTCTTCCGTTTCTTCCGCTGCTTCTTCGGTTTCTTCCTCTTCTCTCTCGATCTCTATCTTCTTTTTCTGTTCTTCGAGGTTTTCGTCTTCTTTCTTTTTCTTTGCCATTTAACCATCTTCCTTCTGTTCTATTTTTAATTCCGCCTTTTCAAGAGTGGCCCCGAACTGTTCCCTCAGGTTCTGAAGGCTGTTCATTACTTTTTCATAATCCATGCGCTTCGGTCCGACGATCCCGACGGTTCCTCTGACCCCGTCTCCGAGATCATAGGTCGCGGTCACCACGCTGCAGTCATGCATCCGGTCCACCTTCGTCTCATCCCCGATGTAGACCCGTAGGCCATGTTCCTCTTCGTCCAAACTCTCGGAAAGGATCGTCTTCAGCTCCTGCTTGTCTTCCAGTGCTCCCAAAAGCTCCGTCGCGGAACCCGAACTCATGAGTTCCGGGTATTTTAGGATGTTGGTGGCTCCGCTGGTGTAGACCGTAAGATCTTCGTCCTCACTGATCACCTCTGCCACCGCGTCCAAAACCGTTCCGATGATGTCCTGATGGATCCCGGCCTGTTCCTTCAGCGCCGCAATGGTCCCGAGATTGATCTCCCGGATCGATAATCCCGTCAGGCTCGTATTCAGGAGGATGTTCAGCTTCAGGATCTGCTCGTCCGAAAGCTTCTCCTCAATATCGATCATCCGGTTTCTGACCAGATTTCCTTCCGTAACAATGACGGATAAAAGATGCCGGTCGTCCACATGCGAGAGCTGGATGAACTTCAGCTTTGTTCCGTGGAGCTTCGGAGCCGTGATCATCGTGGCGTAATTCGTATCCGTCGCAAGGAGCTTCGCCACCTTCTGCAGCACCTGATCCATCTTTTCCGTATTCTCAATGACCAGCGCCTTCATCTCGTCGATCTCGGAGTCCTTCTCTTTGATCAGATGATCCACATAAAACCGATAGCCCTTGTCCGAAGGGATCCGTCCCGCCGAGGTATGGGGTGAAATGATATAGCCCAGTTCCTCCAGGTCCTGCATCTCGTTTCGGATCGTTGCCGAGGAAAGATTTAGGTCCGTGTATTTTGATATGGTCCTCGATCCCACCGGTTCACCGGTTTCCAGATAGTTTTTGATGATGGCGTTGAGTATGATTACTTTTCTTCCGTCCAGTTCTTCCACTTCTCTGTCCTCGGTTTGCCTTTCCTCTGGTTTGTTAGCACTCATTCGATTGGAGTGCTAACATCCATGAAATAAAAATAGCACTCTGTTCTCCCCTTGTCAACAAAAAAATAAACTCCCTGAAAAATTTCAGAGAGTTATAGGATAAATTCACTCATTGCCTGGTTGGCGAGGTCAAACCCCTTTTCACTCAGATATATCCGTTCACTGTTCACGATCAAAAGCCCCTGATCGGTGAGCCGCGCGATCGGCTCCTCATAGGTTCGTTTGAGCGAAACCCCGAACGCGTCATGGAATTCGGCAAACGAAACGCCTTCCGTGAGCCTGAGCCCGAGGAACATCATCTCCGCCATCTCATCTCTTCTGGTCAGCGCCGTCTCCTCCTGCACTGAAAAGTCCCCTTTCAGATAAGAAGAAAGGTCGTTGGTCTTATGGAACCGCTTTCTCCCCATCAGAGACGCTGCGCCAAGGCCGAGCCCCAGATAGTCCTTTCTTTTCCAATACCCGAGATTGTGCCGGCAGGCAAAGCCTTTTCTGCAGAAATTGGAGATCTCATAGCGCTCATACCCCTTGCTTTGCAGAAACTCCATAGCCCCATGATACATGGAGCGCTCCGCCTCCTCCGTAGGAAGAAGCATCGGCAGCCCGCCCTGCCGCCTGGTCTCCTCATCCACGCCGTAAAGAGCAAAAAATTTCGTTCCCTCTTCGATCTGAAGGCTATATAGGGACAAGTGATCCGGCCTGAACTGCACGACCTTTTTCACCGACTGTAAAAACGTATCCTTCCTCTGCTGAGGCAGCCCGAAGATCAGATCCATGCCGATATTCTTAAACCCGGTATTCCGCGCCGCGTCATAGTTTTCGATCACATCCGCAAAAACATGGATCCTTCCCAGCATGGACAGTTCGCGATCGTTCGCGGATTGCACTCCCATGGATAAGCGGTTTACACCCGCATTCTTATAGATCGCGAGCTTTTCCTTCGTCAGCGTCCCCGGATTGCATTCCAGCGTGATCTCCGGATCCTCTGCAAACGTAAAATGCTTGCGCAGCGCTTCCAGCAGATCGTCGATCTTCCCGGCCGGCAGGATGGAAGGCGTTCCCCCGCCGAAGAAAACCGTCGTGATCACCCGGTCTGACTTATCCTCTGCCTCTTGCTCGATCTCTCGGAGCAGATGAGAAATATAATCTTCAATTAATTTATCATCCCCCGGTTGCGACAAAAAGTCACAATACGCGCATTTTTTTACGCAAAACGGGATATGCAGATACAGTTCCAGTTCTTTCTTATTCGCCATCCTGCTCCGGCTGTCTCCTTTGCCCGGCACCGCGTCTCCCTCCGGATACAGCCGGACAGGAAGCAGGTAACCGCTTCTCTATTATAACAGAAACAACCGTCTTGTCCAACAACAGGATTTTTCCTTTATCCCCTACTTCACTGCGACCCGGATCGTCTTTTCGGCGGCCTTATACTTTCCTTCCGCCGCTACAGCGATCCTGACTTTATAGACGCCCTTCGGCGTGCCTTTTTTCACCGTCACCTCTCCGTCGGCGCTGACGCTGACATATTTTTTCGCTTTCCCCAAATACTTTGTAACGGTTACAGCGCCGCCATCCGATTCGCTGATGATGGAATAGGTCTTCGCTTTCTTCGCCAGGGCGTTCGCTTTGAACGTCTTTTTCGCGTTTTGGAACACCACATCCTTTTCGTCATCCACCACCGGCTCTTCCTCATCCACGGTTTCGTCCGTCGATGTGATCCCGTCCTCTGTATACGGAGAATCGGCTGTGTAGGCGGTGCCGTTTACATATAATGTAAACCCGTTATAGTTGATCTTACCGGAGCCGCTTAAAGAAGAGACATAGGAATTCCCGGTCAGCTCCCACAGGCTGTTTTCATCGAGGGATAGGCTTACACTCCCCTGTTCCGTTTCTGCCACCGTGCTGTTGACGGTCCCCTTAAAGCCGCTGCCGGCAAGGTTCATGGTAAGTGTCGATTCCGCCGAAGCCGTACTTGTTGCCGCATTGCTGACGATGATCTCTCCGGATAAGATCTGGTTTTTTGCATTAAAGACAGCATTGTTTCCCTTCGATGACCACCCGTCGTTGGAAACGTCGAGAAGGATCCGGTCCGCATCTTCATTGATAATAGTGACGTTTTCCAGCTCGATCACACCGTCCGTAGAGGTCACATGGAAAACCTCGCCGTTCTGTGAGATCAGCTTTCCGCCCGTCATGGTAAATTCCGAAGTGCCCTCCGAAGAATCTCCGGACATGGACTGATATAGAAAGACTGAATCATAATGAGTGGCGTTTCCGTTTTTCTGCGTATTATTTGCCGTAAGCGTCGTATCCGTCAGCGTGACGGTATTCTTTCCCTCGATCACAACGCCCTCGGAGGCCGTTGAGGTCAAGGTCGCGTCCGACACCGAAATATCCGCCGTGGAATAGATCGCGGGAGACCCGGTCCCGTTCGTCGTATAGATGCCGCCTGTCGCATTCACGGTCCCGCCGCCGCGGTCCGTGCGGATGGCTGCGGAAGACCGCCCCGATGTCTCCACCGTGAGGTTATTCGCATATGTGACCCCTCCGCCTGTGGTCATGATCCCGCCGCTTCCGTTTCCTTTGGTGGTGATGATCGCGTTCGAGATATTTACGGTTGTTCCGTCGCCGGCAGCATCATTTTGCGCCCCGTTTCCTCCATAGGAGAAAACGCCGTTGGCGCCTTCCGCATCCGTCGTGATCACTGCCCCGTCGATAGTGAGTTCCGCTCCGTCCTTCGCCAGAACTGCTGCATTCAGGCCATAAAAATTGCAGCTGTCTCCGCCGCTTGAATCCCCTGTTTTCGTGACCGTAAGATCGCTTTCCGTTACTTTGGCGCCGGATACGAGCAAAGCGTTCTGATCTGCGGTTGTTGACTCATAGGTTACAGCCGTCTCGTCGGTATCGCTTGTGATCGTCTTGACTGCGTCATAAGTAGCGGGTTCAGATCCCCCTCCCGGGCCTCCGGGTTCTCCCGGCTCCCCGCCATCATCCGGCTTTTCCGGAGGATTTTCACCATCATCCGGCTTTTCCGGCGGATTTTCGCCATCATCCGGCTTTTCCGGCGGATTACCGCCTTCATCCGAAGGAGGTTCGTTCGTTTCCGTTCCTGTCTCCGCGGTCTGCGCTTCGGAAGCAGTAAGCCCCGCATATACGGAGGAAGTGATCGTACCGGTTGCAAGAGTCGCTACGGCGGCAAGCGCCATTAATTTCATCATTCTTTTTTTCATATCCATAGGTTCCTTTCTGTGGTTCTCTGTTGTTTACAAATGCATTGTAACCTTTGAACCTTAAATGAAACTTAAGGATGTAATTATTTGAAATTTCTCTGCGTATAGAAACACCGCCGGGTTTGCTCCCGACGGTGTAAAAATCCATTTGCTGGTCACAACCTGCATTATTCTACGTCTCTCCACTCAATCGCATTATCCGGATTTACGTCCGGCGTTTCCAGCTCTTCCTGCGTGATCTCCAGCGTCACAAGGCGCTCCGCCACCATCCCGTCCGCGGTGCCCTTATCCGTCACCGTAATGCCGATGGAATTATAAAAGTCCATGAGCTCCTGCGACGGCATGACATCCTCTCCGTCCTTCTGGAACACAAAGGTCCGATGCTTCAAATACTCATCATACCCTTCTTCCCCGTATTGCGGATAGGCTTCAAAAGTATAGATATCACACTCGATCCCATCGCTCCCGTCTGTTACCCATTCCTGATCCGGATAATCATCCGGCACCGATCCTTCAGGGAGCGAATACCTGTCGATCACAGGCTCGGCAAGCGCCACATTGTGTTCGATCCCATAGATAAACTCATACTCTCCATCCCCGTTCACTCTCGTGTAGTCTATTCCACTGACCGTGGCGCCGCCGCTCCCGCTCATCTCAAAAACGCCGTATTTATTCAGCTCTCCGTACGAGCGGTAATAGGACTCAAACATCCCTTTGATATGAAGAGCCCCGTCCTCTTCCACGATCACGAAATAATCATCCAGCGGGATATACGGTTCCTCTCTGTCCGCTTCCGCAAAAAGAACAAAGTCCGTGATCCCGTCATTGCCGCAGTCGACCTCTCCCGCCTTCACGGAGATCACCTGCATCGCCATGTCCTCGCCCCAGTATTCCAGAAGGCTATGGTTCATTTCATCAATGAATTCCTGCAGTGTGATTTCCTTCCCGATGGTATGATGCATATCGGTTTCCGTATCGTTTATGACGGTGCCGCTGCCCTCCAGAAACGCCTCAAAGAGCGCGCTTCCATCAACCTCGATTTCCGCCTCCTCTGTTTCAGCGACCTCCTCCGTCTCTTCAACAACAGCTTCTGTTTCCGGGGCTTCCGATACTGCTTCTGTTTCCGCCTTCACTTCCGCTTCCGCTGTAGTCGCTTCCGTCGCTTTCGGCGCCTCCGCCTGTTTCCCGCAGCCCGCTGCCGCCAAGGTGCAAACCAGCGCCAACGCTCCCGTCATGATCCTTTTCCTGTTTTTCATAATACATTTCCTCCTTTTATTTCAACAAACGTTTCTATTATAACAAAAGCAGGCGGCCTCTGCCACCTGCTTCCATAAAGATCACTTCCCGGCCCTGGCCTCCTTATGCGCCGCCAGCTCATCCAAAAGCATCCAGCCGATGTCCTGCAGCTGTTTTTCGCTGTCGGAAAGCTCGTCATAAGAGCGGATCAGCGGCGAGCTGCGCATTTCATCATCATGGGTCTCGGCGTAACGGAAATTGTGGAGCTTATAGCATCGCATTATCCTTTCATGCTCGAGCCTTCGGAGCCTGTCCTTCGTTTCGTCGTCACCGTTCATAAAAAAGGCGGCAGCCTTTCGAAGCACCGGGGCGGCGATTTCATCAAAGGGCACGCAGGGCGCCTCGTCTTTGAGCGCGATCCGCGCCTTGATGCTGATATGGTCGATCGCCACGTAATTCATATCCTTTGCAAGGCTTCCCAGCCCCTCCCACATGGGGATGTCATAACCGGACTGGAAGCGGAACAATTCATGCCGGCATAACGCCATATCGCTCAGTCTGTTGTGCAGCACGAACGCAGGTGTCAGCATGGCTCTGGTCTGCCCGAAGGAGGTCGCCACGCCGTGTACGTTACTGTTGTAGATATAAAGCTCACCACGGATCGCAAAGAATTTCTGGATCGTATGAAGGATCTCGATATTCTCCCATTCTGAATCCGAACAAAGGATGATCCGGTCGGCGTTCGCTAAAAGTTCCTCGTCGGTATTCCACCGGTCGTCATGGAAGATCACGCTGTCGCCGGAATCAGACAATTTGTTCAAGGAAACGATGTCTTCCAGCTGCTTTCTGTTCCGGCAGTAATCATTCTCATCCCCGAAAATATGGTAGACGATCCTTTGATCGGGGGAAAAGATATTCAGCTCCAGCGCCCGGTCCAGCATCACCGTTCCCGCTTTGCCGAAACCGATGATCAGGATCGTTTCCCGGAGTGTTTTGATCGGAAATTGCTGCCAGAAAACCCGGGCCGAACAGTCCGTCAATGAGAAAAAGTTGATGTTCATGGGGTGATGGGCCGGCGTGAAATTCGCCAGACAGATGATGGGAACCGTGGTATCCGCAAGGCTCACGGAATCCAGGAAGTTCTCCATCTCGTTTTCCTTCATGCACATGATGTGCGCGTCATAAAGGGACCCGCGGCGGTCCAGAAGCTCCTTGACCGACCAGGAAACACATACATCCTTTGAGGTCTTATCATCATTTTTCGTTTCCGCATAGATGATCATGGCGTCCGCCCGGACTGCTTTCAGATTTTCGGCAAACAGTGCGGCATAGTTCGATCTGCCGGTGAAGATATACCAGGGCCTGCCCGCGTTCAAAGAGAGCGTAAT
>JAEESA010000366.1 GCA_016286115.1 Lachnospiraceae bacterium | reverse complement strand
GTCTCAGATCTGACAGCCGATGAAATCCGGAAATATCGGGGAACTTTGACGGAGCCCGGGAAGGAAGATCCTTACAGTAATCGGACGGTTGAAGAAAATTTAAAGCTGTTTGAAGAAATGAAGGAGGGGAAATATCCGGACGGCAGCAAGGTTTTACGAGCCAGGATCGATATGAGCTCTCCGAACATCAATATGAGGGACCCGGTGATCTATCGTGTGGCGCATCTTTCGCATCATAACACGGGGGACAAATGGTGCATTTACCCGATGTATGATTTTGCGCATCCGATCGAGGACGCCGTGGAGGGGGTGACCCATTCCATCTGTACGCTGGAATTTGAGGATCACCGGCCGTTATACAACTGGGTGCTGATCCATGGGGAGTGGAAGAAGGATGAGCTCGCCGCGCCCCGCCAGATCGAATTTGCGAAGATGTATCTGACGAACGTGGTCACCGGCAAGCGCTATATCAAAAAACTCGTGGAAGAGGGCATTGTGGACGGCTGGGACGATCCGAGGCTTGTTTCGATCTCAGGCCTTCGGCGGCGCGGCTATACGCCGGAATCGATCCGGAAATTCGTGGAATTGTGCGGCGTCAGCAAGGGAGACAGCTCGGTGGACTATGCGATGCTGGAGTACTGCATCCGTGAGGACCTGAAGCTGAAGTGCCCGCGTGTCATGGCAGTGCTCAGACCCGTAAAGGTCGTGATCGATAACTACCCGGAGGGGCAGACCGAGGAGCTGGAAGTCCCGAATAATCTGGAAAATCCGGAACTTGGAACGCGTACCGTGACCTTCGGACGGGAACTTTACATTGACGCCGAGGACTTCATGGAAGTACCGCCCAAGAAGTATTTCCGGATGTATCCCGGAAACGAAGTGCGGCTGATGAATGCCTATTTTGTGACCTGCACTTCGGTGGAAAAGGATGAAAACGGCGAGATTTCGCTGATCCATTGCACGTATGATCCGGCAACAAAGGGCGGAGACAGCCCGGACGGCCGCAAGGTCAAGGGAACGATCCACTGGCTGTATCAGGGGAATGCACTTCCGGCTGAGATCCGGCTTTATGAGAACATCGTGCAGGAGGAGCTGGGGGTTTATAATGAGGACGGAAGCCTCAATCTGAACCCGAATTCGTTGACGGTGCTGGATAACGCCTTTGTGGAGAAGAGCATGGAAACAACCGAACCGGGAGCTTCCTTCCAGTTCGTGCGGCAGGGCTTTTTTACGGCGGATATAAAGACGTATTCAAAGGAACGGCGTGTATTTAACAGGATCGTTTCGCTGAAGAGCTCGTTTAAGCTGCCGGCAAAGCAATAGCATGCGCCTGCGTGGTTATGGACCAAATTGTTTCGGCTGAACTGAAATAGATATTTTTTTAAGAAAGAAGGATAGAAATGGGGTTATTGGATGGTTTAGAGGTCTTTGGAATGACCACCGAAACGGTGGACGACCTCTTCGGAACAAAAAAGAAGACGGAAAATAAGGGAGAAACCACGCAAGCTGCGGCTCCCGAAGTCAAAGAAGAGGATCTTCTTCTGGCAAAGAGCGTACAGTGCCCGATCTGTGACCATGAGTTTCGGATCCTGACGCCGAAATCCGGCCGGATCAGAAGGCTGGAATCAGACCGTGACCTGCGTCCGAATTGCGTGGGGATCGATATTCTGAAGTATAATGTGATCTGTTGTCCCAAGTGCGGGTACGCGGCGCTGACGCAAAATGACTGGTTTAAGAACATCCTCAGAACGCAGAAGGATATGATCCGAAAGGGCGTTACGGAGAGATTTGATCCGTCTTCGGTGGAAGCGGCGTACGGCGAGGATGTGAATAAGTGGAATTACGGGATCTCGATCGCGCTCCATAAGCTTTCTCTTTACAACTGTGTCGTTAAAAACGCGAAAAACAGTGAAAAAGCCTATAACTGCCTCGTTCTCGCATGGCTGAACCGCGGAAGAGCGGAAGAAATGGAAGCAAAAGGAGAAGAGCCGGAACGGATCCAAAAGATCCGGAGCATGGAGGAAGAGTATTATCGCAATGCCTATGAGGGTTTGATGAAGGCGGTTTCGGAAGAAACGCCTCCGATCTGCGGGATGTCGGAACACATGATGAATTATCTGCTCGCGATCATGTCAGATAAGTTCGGAAAACTTGAGACTGCATCGAAAATTGTAGCGTCAATTATAACCAGCTCTACAGCAGACCGAAAGATCAAGGATAAAGCGAGAGATTTGAAAGAAGAGCTTTTAATCAAGATAAAAGAGAAAAATGAAGGGCAGAATTAATAAAAAGCCTCCCAAATTTCTTTGGGAGGCTTTCTTTTTTAGTTCTGATTATTCTGAATATTTTGCATTTTCAGCGCCCGAACCTTGGACGGAAGTCCGAAAAGTGTAATAAATCCCTGGGCATCATGGTGATCATACAATTCTCCGGTGGTGAAAGAAGCAAGGCTTTCATCATATAAGGAGTACTTCGAAGTCGTGCCGGCCTTGATGATGTTACCTTTGTAAAGTCTAAATTTAACTTCTCCGGTCACATATTCCTGTGTAGATACGAAAAATGCCTGCAGCGCTTCCCGAAGAGGAGTGAACCATTTGCCTTCGTAAACAAGCTGCGCGAAGCGATTTCCGAGATCTTTCTTGACCGTCATGGTT
>JAEESA010000365.1 GCA_016286115.1 Lachnospiraceae bacterium | reverse complement strand
CAGGGTCATTTCCTTATCATCCGTAAAAGCGGCTTCTGCTTTCTTATCCAGGCACGAGACCGTGTAATCTCCCTTGAAAGCTTCCACAACAGCAAACCCGTTTTCATCGGTTGTTACGGTTGTATCGGTCCACCACTCCTGTTTAATGAGTTTTTTAAGCATTTCATAAGCCGGCTTTTTCGTATTGTCCTCTCTTATGAAACCGCTGGGGGCCTTTAACCATGCACCGTCCCTGTAATCCCAGCTGGTGATCGCTTCCACCAAAGGATGCGAGAAGAGGATCCTGTACATCTCTTCCACTTCCCGCGTCTGCCGCTCTTCCCCTTCCGGCGTTGACGGCCAGCTGTCCACCTGCCAGTCGTTCAGATCCTCAATATATGCCGGCATGATGTCTCCGGAGATCAGCGTGTTTTCCGTAAAATGGATCGGCAGTCCGAAATGCGAGAACCGGTCCAGAACCTCCAGAAGCTTTTCCTTCCCCCAATAGCCCTGATGCTGATGGGACTGAATGCCGATCGCGGTGATCGGAACGCCTGCGTTTAAGCATCCGTCGACCAGGATCTCATAATCAATGGAGGTATTGAAGTCATTCAGCAATAAAACCGCCTCGGGATTAGCCGCATGCGCTCTTTCAAAGACCGTTTTGATGAGGCCGACACGGCCCTTTTCCTTACAGATCCTTGTCACGGCATTGTCGTACTTATCAAAGATCGGCATGATCACGACCTCGTTGATGACATCCCACATGTCGATCACTCCCTGAAAGCCCTTGACTTCCCGGTCAATCCGTTCCAGCTGTTTATTTAAGATCGTCTGATTGTCATACTTCATCAGCCAGTCCGCGCATACGGTATGCCAGCACAGAGGATGCCCTTTCACGCGGACATTCCGGTCCGTCAGGTATTTCGCCGTTTTCATCAGGTCGTCTGTTTTCGGGCTCCCTTCTTCGGGCTCGAAATTCCCCCAATAAAACGGAAGGGTCGCGTAATTAAATACATCCAGCCAGCTATCCGTGATCTCCTGATAGCCTTCCTCTCCTTTTAATACATGGGGGATAAAAACAAAACCACCGCAGCCGAACAAGAATGCGTGGTTTTTCTGCTGGATCCGGATCTCCTGACCGGAAAGGGGATTCCCCTGCGTGTCTGTAAAACGGACCCTCTTATTTACTTTTCTGTGTGAAAGTTCCATAAATACTCCCTTTCAAAAAAACTATACCTTATTATCCTCTGGTAAAGCTAATGTCTCTTCCGCCGTTACCTGTTCCGTTTCCTGTTCAATTACCTGCTCCGTTTCCTGTTCCGCTACCTGCTCCGTTTCCTCTTTCGTTTCCTGTTCCCCTTCCTCTTCATCCGTTCCATAGTATTTCTTTTCCAGTTTATCGAATTCCTTTATGAAAAACCGGCAATTATAATGGTACATTACAGTCTGGGTGCCCAGCAGAATAAGCCAGCCCCATTTGAAATACCATAACGCGACGAAAAGGGGAACAACGATCATAACAATGGATAAAAAAACTCTCGGAAATTTGGCGGCAGCCATTCCGATCGCGGTTTTTACCGCATCCATTGTTTTGATCTCATATCTGGAAATGATCGGGTTAAAACAAAAGACGGCCATGCAATAGATCAGGCAAACTACAAACAAAGCCCATTTGAATACAGCTGCTGTATCATAGTTGATCACATAATACCAGTCCAGGACAAGCAGCAAAGAGATCGCAGCGGTCACGATACTCGGTAAGACCGTTTGCTTGAAATTCTTTTTGAATGAAGAAAAAAAAGTTCTGAAAACCGGAGGTTCTTCCTCGCGGTTCAGCTTCATTCCGACATAATATTTTGCGCATGTGGCAGCCCCTGCCGTAAATAACGGCAGAGAGCAGACAAACCATAATAGAATTAAGATCACATAATCCGTAATTCTGTTGATCGCCCTCATCAAGGGGCTGTCAAACGCAAAAATCTTCATAACTTTACTCTTTCACGCCACCGATAGTAAGTCCGGTTACAAAGTATCTCTGAAGGAACGGATACAAGGCAACGATCGGTGCCATTGTTAAAATTGTAGCAGCCGCACGCACCGAGATCGGTGTGATGTTCACGGTCTGGCCGCTTGTTGCCGCGCCCGAATTTCCTTTCAAACTCGTAACCGCCGAAAGCATCTTCATCAGCTCGTACTGCAGGGTGGTGTACTGGTCTGCCATACGGTTGTAGAGCATCGTATCAAACCAGGCATTCCACTGGCCTACGGCTACGAAAAGAGCTACGGTTGCGTAGATCGGCTTACACAGCGGAGAAATGATCTTGATAAAGATCGTCATATACCCCGCTCCGTCGATCTGGGCTGATTCCTGCAAAGCGTCCGGAAGTCCTTCCATGTAGGTTCTCATAACCAGCATATTGAAACCGCTGATCATGGCCGGAATGACATAGACCCAGAAAGAATTGGTAAGACCAAGGTTCCTGTACAGAAGCATGATCGGGATCATACCGCCGTTCACATACATCGTGATAACCCAGAAAAGGGAGAGCTGTGAACGGAATACGAATCTCTTCTGGCTGACGATAAAGGCAAGCAGCGCGTTAGCCAAAACCGCCAGAAGCGTTCCGATCACGGTACGCAGCACCGAAATAATGGCGCCAGTTCCGATGTTCTTCAG
>JAEESA010000067.1 GCA_016286115.1 Lachnospiraceae bacterium | reverse complement strand
CATCTACCTTCCCGAGGAAAACCGTAAGCCATATAAGATCATGGACTTTTTGCAATATCTGATCCGTTCGTCCCAACGAAGGTATGGCGGGGAGCTGCATGGAGCTTTCTGCGAGATCCCCTTGCAGGAAGTGTATCCGGAATTGAAAACGGCGCTTCAGATGGCGGGAATGGAAGTTTGGAATGAAAAAGGAAATGTATATGAATTTTCGGCTGCGGAGATAAAGCAGAAGGATGCGATGATCAAAACCGCGGAAAAGGTCGAATTCCGCTGTATCGGGGAGGCGGACCGCGAGCTTCTTTATACGATGGAACGCATGATGGAGGACGACGAACGGGCGGTCGCCGCCTCGCCGATCGTGGAGTGGCAGGAGTATCATCAGGAGCTGAGCCTGATCTGTTTTGAATCGGGACTGCCGGCAGGTTTGATCCTGATCTATGAACTGAGGGACTATCTTGTGCTGGAGCTGGTTTACACCGTGAGCAAAACGGCGATGGCAAAGCTGATCGGAGGTGCCTTGGGGAAAATGAAGGGGCGTTATCCTGAGGATCAGAAGATCCTGGTGCCGATCGTAAGCAAAAGCGCGGGGGATATCCTTCACCAGATGGTGCCGGCGGGGAAAAGATATGGCGCGCTGCAGGCGATGATATGGTTTGAAGAACCGGAATTGCCGAAGCCTTTGGAGGGGATCTCCCCTTTGACCGGCCGCACAGCCGCAGCCGGAGCAGCCGCCGGAGCCGGAGCCGCAGCAGCACCCGCAGGAATAGGATAAAAAAGACGGAGGTATGTCTATGAAATTTACGAGGATCACGGAAGCAAACGCAGCCTGTTTTGAATCGGTCATCGGCGCATATTGGCGGGAGCAGAGAACGGACTGCTTATTTGTCGGGGTCGTGGATGAGGAAGAGGCAGCAGTGGGAGCAGCCGCATGGGCGGCCACTTCAAAGACGTTGTCTCTCCTTGCCATCGGCGTGGACGAAAAGAAAAGACGGAAGGGCTTTGGAACGGGGCTGATCAGGGAAAGTAAAAGAATTGCGGACCGCCATGGGATCATGACGCTTGAAGCCGCGTTTTTCGGAGAGGAGGATCTTTCTGAAAATGAATTGGCGTTATTTTTGACCCATTGCGGTTTTGAAATCAAAAAGGCGCCCGTGGAGCGGCAGATCTATCTCCTGGAAGACCTTAGATCAGAAGATCCCTTTCCGGAGATCAGAACCGGGGAATTGGGGGTCTTTTGCGAAGGAAAGGACCTCGGGGAAGATAAAAAAGCGGAACTCATCCGGCTTTCTTTGGATGATAAAAGCATGATCCCTTATCTGGACACGGAGCTTTTCTTCTCGGAGGAAAATCAGTTCGGAGGCGTTCTTCTGGACGGGGATAAGATCCGTTCGGCGGCAACGATCGTGCCGTTTGAAGACGGGGTGCGGCTGGATCAGCTGTATGGAACGCTCTTTGACCTGCCCGCCACAAGGACGCTCTTAAAGCATTGCCTGGAACGTGTCAGAAAGGATCCGAAGTGTAAACGCCTGTATCTGGATGTTGGCGGAGAAAAGCTTTTGGAGCTTCAGAAAAAGAGGTTTGAAAAGGTGGGGATCAGGGCAGAGCAGAGCCTGCAAGGGTATATAGCAAGAGGTTGATCCGTCTTTTTGTAGATCGGTTTAATGCGGAAGAGAAAGGGTGAAGATTATGTCAGAGTTCGAACAGCCGTTGGAAAGAAACGAATCGCTTCAGGTGTCGGAACAGATCTTGGAGAGCGCGCCGGCGCATTTATCGGAAACACAGCAGGGAACGCTTTCGGAAGGGCCTCTGCAGCAGGAGGATCCCTTTGAGGCAGAGCTTCTTCAGGTAAAAACGGATTATCAGGAAGCCTGCCGGAAGATGGCCGATACGGTGAAACCGGAAAGCGTGAAGGAAGAGGAGAAAGCGCTTGCGCTCTTCCTCGGAAAATACAATACTTCCGCGCAGGAAAGGCTGGAAAGGATCACAAGGCTCTATGCCGAGAGCAGCGAAGGGTTTAAGAGGATGCTTGCGGCAGCGGGGAATTCGGATGGTGCTCAAGATCTCGCGCCGCTCCGCGCAGAGCTCGAAACCGCGCAGAAAAACCTCCTCGAACTGTACCGCAAGCATACCGAAAATATAGAACTTCTTCTGGCTCCTTTTGAGGAAACGGATGAAGAAAAAAAGAAGATGATCCTGGCCCATTATGATACCTTCCTGCATTCCGAAATGGCCGATCAGAAAACGGAAAGCGAAGCGGCCGGGAGCGTTATCCTGGATGAACTTGTGCGGGCAAAGACCGTGCAGTCGCTTTTGACGGAAACAAGCATGGAGGAACGGCAGGACGCCGCAAAGAACGTTCCGACCGATCTTACCGGGATCGTATACTGCCTCCAGCTTTCCCTGCAGTCGAAGACTTTGAAGAATGACGGGGAAGGGCAGAATATTGTTACGTTGCCGGCTTTTTTGCAGTCGGACGGGAAGGAGTCTCCGTCAGCGGAATTGGATATCTTGCGCTATAAGGACGCGAGAGCCGGTTTCCAGATCTTTGCGTCTTCGCAGAGATTGATCGAGTTTTACGAAAAAGAGTATAACGAAGCAGAGGAAAAACGCCTTACCGCATACAGGAAATGGAAGGGAATGCGCGACCGTGTGAGATGGCAGAATGAGCATCCCGAAGAGGCGGATGAGCTTCCCGAGGATCAATACGTTGCCGACTGGGAAGCGGAAGAAGCGCACGAGGCTTTTTATGCCGCGGCAAGTGAATATGATCTTAAGGAGTCTTATCATACCTATTTTACCGATGCGCAGAGAAAATGGATCGCCAATGGCGATAAAATGTCCAAGTTATTGAACGCCGGGCTGACGCGGTACTTTGACAGGGCGCAGGAAGAATATGATGCGATCGAGGATCCGAAACAAAAGAATGCCTACCGGGATAATGCGTTCCATAAGCTGGCGGGGATCTCTGAAAAGGTGGGCCGGCTCGGCCGGCTTTATTCCACGATCGTATATGACCGGAAATTGAAGGAAGAGGCGGAGAGCGCGTTTGACAAGAGCTATGACAAGGCGATGGCGCGTCTCTTTAAGCATGCGGAGGAACTCAATGATCCGCAGCAGACGGATCTTGCGGCGCTGGAGAAAAATGCCGAGAAGCTCGTACGCGCGGCTTCGGAAACGGTCCAGTTCTTAAGCCGTGAAAAGAAGCTCATTTTTGCCGAACAGGAAGGGGAAGACCTTTCAGAGACTGATCTCGTGGAGGAGATGCTGCAGACCGCGGATGCAAAGGCGAAAGAGAAGGCGTTTCTGCAGAAAGACCGGGACGAGGCGGAAACGATCGCGCATAAGGAGAAAACCCGCCGGGAGGCTGAAGAAAAGAAAAAGGAGTTGGAAGAGCGGGAAGCGGAGATCCGCGCAGAGGAAGAAGAGAGGAATAGGGCATACGAAGAGGAGCAGCGAAGGGTTCGCGAGGAGGCGGAGAGAAACAGCCACATCCTGAAGATCACGATGGCGAACCGTTTCGCAGAAGACCAGGAAATGATCGTCCCGAAAACGGTGTTGGGAAAGATCGATGCGTTTACCAATGCAAAGGGCAAACATGTGGAAGGCGTCGGAAAACTCAGAGTGTTCGGGGAACGGATCTTTGGCATGAAGACAGAGAAGCTGGATGAACGGATCGGAAAGCATGTGGACCGGTTCCTTGGCGGAAACGGGGAGATCACGGATGGGACGATCGCCGAAACCGCTTCGGTCGTGGCGGAGTCTACAGGCCTTTTCCGCTATGCGAACGGCGCCCCGGAGGAGAAGAGGATCGGTTTATTCAAATCGCTGTCTGAAACAACAAATGCGGATGAGATCAAAAGGATCGTGGAAGAGGCGGCAAAGGAAAATCTGCTCGGCGGGAATGATCCGGATGAACTGGATATTGACGATCCTTTCTACGAACAGTATCCGAACGCCCGTAAGACGATCATGATGTATCGGCTCGTGCGCGGCGTTGAAAGCACGGTGCAGGGGAAAGAGATGAAGGACCTTTCCCACCGCCTGACAGCGGCGAAGAACAATCTGAGGAAGCTGCGGGATCAGGTGATCGCGTCCCCTGTGTATGCCGATTATCAGAGAGCGGCAGCGTTCCGCACGATCAAGGAAAAGAGAGAAGGCTATCGCACCGAGATCACAAAAGTGCAGACGCAGCTGGCTGATATCCGTTCCACGCTCCAGGACCTTCCGCCCGCGGAGCAGTATGCGCGTGATCTTGAAAAAAGAACGGAGGCGTTCCGCGGCCGCGTACAGGACGGCTTCAAATCCAGTACGCTGAATGATGTCATGTATGAGATCTATCAGAAAAAACTGCACTCGGAGCGGTTTGTCCGCGCGGACAGAAGGGAACTCCAGCTCGCTGAGGCGGTCAATTCGCTTGCACTGGCCAGAGAAAACGACCGCGCCGAGCGGCAGGCCTATCTTGACAGCCTGCACCGGCAGGTTGGTGCAGCTGCCCTGGATGCGCTCACGCAGGATTCCTTTATGGAGATATTGGACACGGAACTCATTTCCCATAAGGCGTTTGAAAAGAAGAACCGGCTGTTTTCCTTCCTCAGGAAAAATACCGATCCCGTGCCGGGGGATCTGCTTAGGGCGAATAGGGATAAACTCGCTAAACTCGTGCTGAAGCAGATGCTGATCGATCAGCCCGGCGGGATGAGTTCGTATGCGGATATAGCGGAGCTTTCAAGAGAACAGTTTGTGGAATATGCCGGGAAGCTCAGAGAGCGGCTATTTAACCTCCAGGCGCTTTATACGAAGGACAGGGAAGAGTGGTTTGCGAATCCCCGTTATACGGAACGGCTGCTGCAAAAGCTCCTTGCGGGAGAAGGCGGCAGCGTGGATGATCTGATCCGGATGGCGGGCGACCTTCATGTGGAGGTTACGGAAGGCGACGTGATCATGAAGGAACGGGAAGTGGTCATGCTCGGCGGGATGGCCTGGGATACGATGCATGTGTCCGTGGATATGTATGAGCAGCAGAAGTCCTTTGCGCGTGATGCCATACGTTCCGATTCCCGTTTGAACCGCATGATGGATGCGGATGAAACGGTGGAAGGGCTTTGCAGGGCGCTTGCCGTGGAAAAACCGAAATCCTATTACGAAGTTCTGGCGGAGCATCTGAAGGCGAAGCCGGAGGACAGCGCGCTCTCCCTGTCCGGGAAGCAGAAGATCTATTCCGAATATCTTGACCGGTGGCTGAGAGACACTGAGGCTGTTGTTAGTTCTAGAACAACGCCTGAAGTAACGGGCGCGGATGCGCTCAGCGCGGAGCTTTCCCGGAAAAGAACGCAGCTTGACCGGCAGAGTGATGAATTAAGGTCGCTCAGGGAAGAGCAGGGAGCGAAGAAGCAGGAACTGACGGAGGCCGAGGGGTACCGTCCCGACATGGAGGCGGAAACGCGGGATTCGGAAGGTGAATTCCTCAACAAGAAGAGGGAGCGGGATCAGGCCGAACGTGAACGGGATGTGGCGCTGGAACGCCTTCACAGCCTGGAGACTGCACCGGAAGAAGAATCGGAAGCGGATCAGGCGCTGAGGGAACAGGATAAAAAAGCGGCGGAAAGGGAATATTTAAGACTAAAGAAGAAAGCAGAGCTGATGGCCGCGGATACGGAGGGCCTTCGCGCATATCATGAGAGGACGAAAAACGCGACAGAGGCGCATGCGGTGAGGATCGAGCAGCTGCAGACAGAGATCGCCGAGCTGGAAGCAAGGATAGCAGAGAAGGATAAGGACAGAACGCAGACCATCCGGGAGATCGAGCGGGCTTCGATGGAGCTTCGCGTTGCGAAGAGAGCGGAGAAGGCGAAAAAGGTGCAGCCGAAAGAGGTTGTGGAGTTCCTTACCGCGAATGTGGTGCAGAGCAAGGCGCCCTTGAAGAAAGAAAGATCCAATATGCTGGAATACGGCGTGTACCGGTTCGGAGCAAGGCTTCTGGAAGGGAAGCTCGGGAAGGACATCAACACCCTGTCCCGCTCGGAATACAATGAGGCGCTGGAACGGGAAGCGCTGAAGTTTGTCCGGTGCAGGCTCGAAACCGAGGAGGTGATCGACCAGCTGCCGGGGCTTTATCATTCGCCGGAAGAGAAGGAGAGCATCCGGGAGAACTGGGATCATCTCGCCATGCAGTGCGGTTCTGTGGAAGAATACCGGCTGAAGATGCGGGAAAAGAATGCCCATATCCTTTCCCACTGGAGCGAGATCGACCACCTTACAAGGCGCAAAGACGCGAGGCTTTCCCTGTTCCGCACAAAAGAGTATATGGCGTTCCTGCCGCTGGTGCCGCTGCTTCTTAAGGACGAGACCTTTACCCGCCGGCTCTTATGCGATAAGGACGAAGACTACCGTGCTTTTGTCAACGACCTTGTCCAACGGACGGCGCCCTATATGAGCCTCTTGAGCGGGACCGGGGTATACAACGGCCTGATCGATCAGTACCTCAGAGACTACGGCGCGGAGATCCTGGCAGTCGCGCGAAGGGAAAAGGATGTACCGGAAAAAGCGGAGATCTTAAGGCGCTTTGAAGCTACCTATAAGAAACTGATGGGACAGGATACCACAGACACGACGCTTTCGAAGATCATGGAGGAAGCGGTCCGCGAGGTGGGTTCGCAGGAGAAGAAAAAGAAGGCTGCGGAAAAGAAGGCGGCAAAAAAGCAGGAACCGGTTTCCGAAGTGGAGAAACACGGGGTTCCCGAGTCGGATCCGATGACGATCTGCACGATGATCCTTGTTACGAGCGGGCCGGAAGGGCTGCGGGATAAAAAAAGGATGGCTCTGTACCGGGAACGCGCGGATGAAAATATCGCGACTCTGCGGTCTGCCCTGCAGGCGTTCGTGGATGAGAATGTGCCGAAGGAAGAGCAGATCTCCTTCCTCGAAGGCGTGCGGATGATGGAAAAGACCTGTATCCTTCAGGATCCGGACATCTACGCAAGGACGCTCCACGAGCGGCTTCGCCAGTACCGTGAATATGAAAAGCTTGGCTTTGATTATGCGAAAAAGATGAAAGGGATGCAGGAAATGCTGGACCTTGCCATGGGGACCGTCCGCAGTGAAAAGGAAAAGGGACGGAAAAAACTGGCGGCACTGCGCGAAGAAAACCGAAGCCTCAAAACGCTGCTTGCGAAGGATCAGACAGAAGGACCTGAAGAGCCTGCATTTGCTGAGGAAGTGAAGGAAATGATGGATAAGATCACGGCGCTTCATAAGAGCCTGCCGGCGCACGGTGCCTTAAATTCCTTCTACCGTGACATGCTTGCCCGCGCAGCGGCCCACTCCATCGGAAAGCCGAAGGATGTAAGGAAGGCTATGAACAGGGATTACATGATCCTCGTCAATATGCTTACCATGGATACCGCCGTAAGCGCTTATGCGCAGGAGCTTCGCGGCAAAAAGATTTCCATGAACCGGGATGAGGAAGAGATGTTCAGAACCGGCGTATATGAGCTGATGGCGGATTTCGCCACGAGCGGGGAAAAGGCGTTTTCGAAGGAAGAGATCCTCGAAATGCTCCGGTCTTATTTCTCCGAAGAAAAGGGCGGCCGCGAGAGGCTCAGGGTCATCATTCATGACAGAGGAGATTATTACGGGATCGGGAACACCTTAAGCGGCATGGAGGAAAACGGATCCGACGAAAATGCGAATGCTGCGGCCTTCGAGAGGGCGATCCGATGGCGCCCGAATTCCTCGGTGAAGGTATATAAATTATTGGGACCGGAGGAGAAAAACCTGGTCGCGCAGATCATCGCGAATGACCATCTGGCCGTAAAGAAGAGAACACCGGCGCAGAGGAGGTATGCGGATGCGCTGAAGGCGTCGGAACTGCCCGAGGATATCGAAGCGAGGAAATCCTCTTACGTCTATGCGATGTGTGAGGGCTATCTTACAGGCATGGAGAAAGTAGCGCCGCCGAATTACGCCGTGGTCATGGCGGTATTAAAGCGCTCGATCGGGATTCGCATGGAGGTATTCGACCGGGCGGTCCGCCTCGTGCAAAACCTTAAAGACCTGAAGGCCAGGTCGCTCCCGCTGCAGGCGAACACGCTGGCAATCCTGATGGGGTAGAGAAAGCCAATATTTTATCCGGCTTGTGGGATGCATCATTTCTGTTGATGCGTCCTGCAAGCCGGATAAATTATTATATATTGAAAACTTTATAAAAAAGTTATACAATGGGAGAAGCGTTTTTTTGAAATTTTAGGATGGAGGATATGAGCATGAGTAATACAAGCACTCAGGCACAGACCAGGATCCGCGCTCTTCTGGACGAAGGAAGCTTTATGGAGATCGGATCTGCTGTGACTGCACGCAGTACGGATTTCAATCTGGACGCGAAAAAGGCTCCCTCGGACGGCGTGGTCATCGGCCACGGGACGATCGACGGGAATCTGGTCTTTGTTTACAGCCAGGATACTTCCGTATTGAACGGCACCATTGGAGAGATGCATGCCAGAAAGATCGCGACGATCTATGATATGGCGGTGAAGATGGGCGCTCCGGTGATCGGTATCCTTGACTGCGGAGGGATCCGTCTGCAGGAATCTGTGGACGCACTTTCCGGTCTTGGGAAGATCTATCGGAAAATGAGCCTTGCCAGCGGCATTGTTCCCCAGATCTCGATCGTTCTCGGGGCATGCGGCGGCGGTCTTTCTGTTGTCGGCGCGCTTTCTGACTTTACCTTCGTGGAGAAGGAAAAAGGAAAGCTGTTTTTGAACTCTCCGGACGCGATCAAGGAAAACACGAAGGAAAAATGCGATACTTCTTCTTCTGCTTTCCAGGCCGCGGAGACCGGAAATGTGGACATGACAGGAACGGAAAGCGAGATCTTTGCCGCAGTTCGTTCCCTGATCCCGATGCTTCCCGACAACAATATCGGAAAGCAGCTTGAAAAGGCAACCGGCGATGACTTAAACCGGACCTGCGCTTCTATGGATACGATGGTCGGAGACCCCGTATACCTTCTTTCGCAGATCGCTGACGACTGCGCATTCTTCGAGACAAAGAGAGATTACGGAAAACAGATCACGACAGGGTTCATTCAGATCAACGGAACGACCGTGGGCGCGATCGCGAATACAAAGGAGCTTCATGATGAGACCGGTGCCGTGAAGGAGAGCTTTGCCAATGTCCTTACGGTAGCGTCTGTCAATAAAGCGTATGAGTTCCTGAACTTCTGCGATGCGTTTGAGATCCCGGTGCTTACCCTGGCGAATGTGAACGGGTTCTGCAGATGCATGAACGCGGAGAAGAATCTTGCGAAGTGCATGGCAAGATTGGTGAGCGCCTATACGAACGCGACCGTGCCGAAGGTGACGGTGGTGACAGGAGAGGCGTACGGCAGCGCAGGCGTGATCATGGGCTCGAAAGAGATCGGCGCGGATCTTGTCTATGCATGGGAAAATGCGAAGATCAGCCTGATGGAGAGCGACCTTGCCGCCAAGATCATGTATGACGGCGAAGATGCGTCTGTGATCGATGAGAAGGCGAAGGAATATGACGCGCTGCAGGGCAGCATCGACTACGCAGCAGCAAGAGGCTATGTCGACCGCGTGATCGCGCCGGCGGATACCAGAAAGTATCTGGCGGCTGCCTTTGAGATGCTGTATACAAAAAGCGTGGAAACGCCCTATAAGAAACACGGTGTAAAGTAGAATGAGGGAGGGACTTATGAAGAAGATCAAAAAAGTCATACCTCTTCTGGCTGTACTGGTGTTCGTATTCAGTTTCGGCGCCTGCGGAGAGGATCCCCGCACGATGGACTATAACGGCTACACCTACGAGGATCTTCAGGGAGCCTGCCAGAATACAGCGATGACGCTGGAGCAGATGTCCTACGAGGACGCAGCCATGTACATGGACGGCAGTTCGGATACGACCTCAAAGCTCGTAACTTCCTGGATGGAGAACCGCGCGCAGGTCGGTGATTTCCTGGGCTTCGGTGATTTTGAAGTCGTCAAGTCGGGAAAGACGCTGACGGCGGCCCAGACCATCAACTACTCGATCCGTCCCATGGTCCTGACCTATGTGTTCAACGCCACTTCGATGGAAGTGACGGACATCACGGTGGATCTGGTGTATACCACCGGGGAAAAGATGAGCAAGGCCGGTCTGAATACCGTTCTGTGCCTGTTCGTTGTGTTCACGGTTCTGATCATCATCAGCCTGGTGATCGCGGCATTCAATATCATCCCGAAGATCCAGAACGCGATGAAGAAACCGGAACCTGTTGAAGAAAGCCCGAAAACTGATTTTGTGGAACAGATCGCGGAGCGGGAGACAGCTGCTGTGACAGAAGATACGGCGCTGATCGCAGTCATTGCCGCGGCGATCGCCGCCGATACGGGTACTTCCCCGGACGGCTTCGTTGTACGGTCTATTAAGAGAAGAGTCTGATAAGTTTAGGAGGAAAAGATAAAATGAAAAACTATACGATCACTGTCAACGGAAATGTATATGATGTCACGGTGGAAGAGAAGGGCGGTTCGTTTACACCGTCAGCTCCCGCAGCAGCGGCTCCTGTCGCGGCTGCCGCGCCTGCAGCAGCCCCCGCTCCGGCAGCAGCTCCTGCCGGTGGCGCAGGAAAGACCCAGGTAACCGCCGGCGCTGCCGGTAAGGTGGTGTCGATCGACGCGAAGGTCGGCGATGCGCTGAAGAAAGGCGACACGATCATGACTCTTGAAGTTATGAAGATGGAAACCCCGGTGGTGGCTCCGGCAGACGGCACGGTCGCCAGTATCGATACTACGGTAGGAAAGGCTGTGGAAGCAGGAGAACTGCTGGCAACATTAAACTAAGCAGGGAGGATTCTTAAATGAGCTATATAGCGGATACATTGGGAAACTTCCTGCACCAGACAGCGTTCTTTAACCTGACCTACGGCAATTTCATCATGATCGCCGTAGCCTGCGTCTTCCTGTATCTGGGAATTCGCAAAGGGTTTGAGCCGCTCCTTCTCGTACCGATCGCTTTCGGTATGCTGCTGGTGAACATCTATCCGGACATCATCGCATCTCCGGCAGAGACCAGCAACGGTGTAGGCGGTTTGCTCTATTATTTCTTTCAGTTAGATGAGTGGTCCATTCTTCCCTCCCTGATCTTCATGGGTGTGGGAGCCATGACGGACTTTGGACCGCTGATCGCCAACCCCATCAGCTTCTTAATGGGTGCGGCGGCACAGTTCGGAATTTTCGCGGCGTATGCCATGGCGATCCTTCTCGGGTTCAATGACAAGGCAGCCGCAGCGGTTTCCATTATCGGCGGGGCGGACGGTCCGACGTCCATCTTCCTGGCCGGTAAACTCGGGCAAACGGGCCTGATGGGGCCCATTGCCGTGGCGGCGTATTCATACATGGCCCTGGTGCCTATTATCCAGCCGCCGATCATGAAGCTTTTGACGACCAAGAAAGAGCGCTCCATCAAGATGGGGCAGCTGCGGCCGGTCAGCAAGCTGGAAAGGATCCTGTTCCCGATCGTTGTTACCATCATCGTCTGCCTGATCCTTCCGACCACGGCTCCGCTTGTCGGTATGCTCATGCTCGGTAACCTCTTCCGTGAATCCGGAGTGGTGCACCAGCTGCAGGAAACTGCCAGCAATGCTCTTATGTACATCGTCGTGATCCTGCTCGGCACCTCTGTCGGCGCCAGCACCAGCGCGGAAGCTTTCCTGAATGCGACGACCATCAAGATCGTGGTCCTCGGCCTCATCGCTTTCATCTTCGGTACGGCCGCAGGCGTGCTTCTCGGAAAACTTTTGTGTGTGATCACCAAAGGAAAGATCAACCCGCTCATAGGCTCCGCCGGCGTTTCTGCCGTGCCCATGGCGGCCAGGGTCTCGCAGAAGGTGGGAGCGGAAGAAGATCCCACGAACTTCCTTCTGATGCATGCCATGGGACCCAACGTGGCCGGTGTCATCGGATCGGCTGTCGCTGCCGGTGCACTGCTTGGATTCCTCTCATAGCACACCGTCATGAGCAAGACAGCTGTTTACACCCTTGCTTCGGTTCTGCACAACGCCGAGCAGGTGAAGATGCTTACACAAGAATTCCTCAGCACTGTCCGTCTGGATTATGTGCTGAGGAATTCTGATTTTTCCGACTATGGCACCCATGCCCTCGATGTCATCTATGTCTGCACAGGCGGCACAGAGGGCATTTTCCAGCAGCTGCTGCCCTCCCTGCTCCAGCGCAGCACCCGTCCCGTCTGTCTGCTGGCTTCTGGCAACAGCAATTCGCTGGCCGCTTCGATGGAGATCCTGTCCTATCTGCAGCAGCATCACGTGAGTGGCGAGATTATTCATGGCGATGAGGAATACGTGAACCGTCGCCTGCACCTGCTCGAACAGGTGGGTGAGGCCAGGCGGCGGCTCAACGGCTGCCGTCTGGGCATCATAGGCGAGCCTTCCGACTGGCTCATTGCCAGCCATGCCGACCGCGAAGTGGTGAAGCAGCGCCTTGGCATCAGTCTTGTCGACATCGCCATGCAGGAACTGTTCAATGCTATGCCCGGCGACAACAGCATCTATGCCGCCTTGAAGACAATCATGGAAGCCCATCAGCTGCAAGGGTTCACCCTGCGCTGCTTCGACCTCATCGGCCGTCTGCACGACACGGGCTGTCTGCCCTTGGCGCGCCTCAATGCTGCGGGCTATGTGGCAGGGTGTGAGGGCGATGTGCCTGCCATGCTCTCCATGGCCATTGTGCGTGCGCTGTTCAACGTCTCAGGCTTTCAGGCCAATCCCGCCACCATCCATCCTGAGACGGGCGAGCTGCTCTTTGCCCATTGCACGATCCCCCTGAACATGGTGGAGCGCTATGAGCTGGACACCCACTTCGAGTCGGGCTTAGGCACAGGCGTCAGAGGCTTTATGAAGGAAGGCCCTGTCACCGTGTTCAAGGTCTCAGGCGACCTGAAGCGCCATTTCATTGCTGAGGGACATCTGGTGAGGAGTCTTGCCAAGCCCAACATGTGCCGCACGCAGCAGGTCATACAACTCACCGACCGCTCGCAGGCATCCTATTTCCTCAATGCTCCCATAGGCAATCACCACATCATCCTTCCCGGACACCACCGAGAAGAACTGGAAGAGTTTCTGAAATAAGCCATCTGCCTTGCACCAACGTCCGGGAAAAATCCGCTTGTTCAGTGGTGCCAGCAACTCGCAGAGTAGGACAAGAAAATCGAAGAACTTCAAGCCTCACTACCATGACGACCGCCTTTGCTTCCGTAATCCAGGACTGCTGAAGCTGCCTGTAGAGATGCACCTGCAAATGCATCTGTAAAGCTTAACAAAACGCAGATTGCTATTGTTAAGGCAATGATATAGCAGTTGACCCTTTACAGAAAGGATTTATGCGCAGCCATCCCCTCCCTTCAAGGGGAGGGGCAGGGGTGGGGTCTGTAATGTCAGTAATGTTCTTTGCTGCCACTCCTTCGCTGCCACTTCTTTGCAGCCCACTCTTCGCTG
>JAEESA010000066.1 GCA_016286115.1 Lachnospiraceae bacterium | reverse complement strand
CAAACTGCCATCCCGGATCATTCTCTATCAGTTTATCATAAGTGTATTTTCGAAACAAGCACCCGCCGCAGGCGGTTCATCGGCTTCTCCACGACAAGATGCACGATCAGGGCCCAGCCGAAGGTCATGAGCAAAGTCAGTATAAACGGCAGGGCGCGGTGCCATACGAGGTTGTCGTTGCAGTAATTGGACACCAGGATGTAGAACTGGAAGTGCACCAGATAGGCGGGATAGGTCAGCGCCGAGAGCAGCGCCAGGGGTTTCCCCGCTTTTTCGAAAAACGGCTTCTTCCAGATCGGCAGATCCTTGATCCGCAGGACAAAAAACAGAGTAAAGATGGGCATCACCGTAAAGACCAGATATTTGAAGACCGGATTTTCGGAGCCGTCCAGAAGGACATACCACATGGCCATCGATCCGATCAGCCCAACGAGCGCCGCCAGATTTACCCACAGGTTTTTCAAAACCTTATCAAACACGGCCTTATGCTTGCACTCCAGCCAGGAAGCGAGCATGCCGAGCGCAAAGGTGTCCATCCGAAACTGCGTTCTTTTGCGGAGCTTAAAATCGATGCCCGAACCGGGATGCTGGATCAGGTAGATCAAGCGCAGGACGAGCGCCGTGACAAGGATCAGCACCACCGCAACAAGGAACGCCTTCCCCCGGTCCTTTCGCCGGAAAAGCAGGAGCAGGAGAAAGAGAAGCATGAGCGGGATATAGGTCCATTCCTCGATGCAAAGACTCCATGACGTCGGCATGAACGAGAGCTGGTCTTTATTGTAGTTTTGCAGCAAAGCGAAACTGATCGGCGGGATCGGGGAGTGATTTAAGATCGCCGTGAAGATCAGCGCGACATAATAGGCGGGGAGGATCCGGATGAACCGGTTGACATAGAACTTTCCCACATGAAAAGAATCCGGATCGCGAAATACGGACACGCCGAGAAGGTACCCGGACAGCACAAGGAAAGAGGTCAGCCCCACCTCTCCGAAGGTATACCGCAGCCCGAAAAAGCCGCCCCAATTTGTGGAAAAGACCGAGGAATGCGCCGCGAACACCAGAGCCATCGAAGCGATCCGGATCACGTCCAGCCCCGGATTTCTATTGTTCTGCAATCTTTTTTCTCCTTGATACCGCATTCACAAACGCGCGGAAACCACGCTGCGCGTTGAAGGTGATCAATGTGTCGAAAACAAGGGCAAAGGCCAGGGACAGAAGGAACACGAAAAAGACCGAATGCAGCGTCCCATAGACCGTCCCGTTGCTCGTCCCGTAATGCACGCCCCACCAGGATATGATGTACCCGTGGATCAGGTAGATCCCGAGCGTGTATTTCGCAAGGAAGTGCACTATGATGTTCAAAGCCTTCCATCGCGTCAGCACCTTTTCCAGGAGCATGAACAGCGCAAACAAGCCCGCCACCTGCAGGATCATGTGCGGGGACAGATCGTAATAATTTCCGATCTTTTCCGCAACGTCAAAATGCAGCAACTTCAGCCGCAGCGCCTGAATGTAGACAAAGAAACCGAAGAACGCGATCCAGACGTAATTCCGTTTCGAAAACTCCTGCATCAGGGCATACCCCACGATGAGATACAGGATCCAATAAGCGAAATAATTATCCACGGTAAAGCTTAGACCTACGAGCGGCAGATAATCCGTACAGGCCATGAGGATCAGGATCAGAAGGCACATGATCTTCAGCATCTTCTCATTCATCGCCTGCAGCCCTTTTTTCAGGAAAGGCATAATGAGATAGAGCCCGATGATCTCATACATGAACCATAAGTGGAAGTACTGGATCCCGGTAAAGGTCTGCTGCCAGGACAGAGGGATCAGTGAGATCGCATTCAAAAAGCTCTCCTTCGTCGGGAGCTCTAAAATGGCGTGCCCCTGGTTGATCCAGCAGGTGTAATACGCGCCGTAGATGAAAAACGGGATCACGACCTTTTCGACCCGCTTCAGGTAAAACCGCCCGATCGGTTCCTCTTTTTCAGAGGTCAGGATCAGTACGCCGGAAAGCAAAAAGAACATGGGGAGCCAGAGCCTGAAAAACGCTTCAAAATGAAGGCCCAGGGGATCATTTCTATCCCCGGTCACATGAAGCCCGATGATGCCGATGCAGGAAAAGAGCCGCATCCAGTCAAAAATGGGCCGGTAATTCTCTTTCGGAAGCGCAAAGGCTTTCAGCATTTGTACCTCCCGCGGTTATCCTCCGCCAATTCAATGGAATAGTTGGCATAATGCAGGGTCTGGTTCACGTTGTAATAAGGATCCCCTGCATCCACCGTTTCCTGCCAGGTCTCCTGGAAAAGAGCGATCTCGCGGTTAAAACGCTCCTGCTTCTCGGGATCGTCCTCCATCCCTCTGGATTTGGACTCATAATGATAAAGCTTCGCCTCCGGGCAGAACATGATCTTGAAACCGGCCTTTCGGATCCGAAGGCAAAGATCCACGTCATTCAAAGCTACCGCCAGCTTCTCATTAAACCCGCCGGCTGCATCAAAGGCTTCGCGCCGGATCATAAGGCAGGCCGCCGTGCAGGCCGTCATTTCGCGTTTGGTCACGGAATAAGGGAAATACGCTTCATCCCGGTCCGTAAGGCTCCACAGCGCATTTGCAGCAAACCCGCCGATCTTGATGACCACACCGCCGTGCTGGATCGTGTCATCCGGATAGTAAAGCATCGCTCCGGACGCGCCAAAGCCCGGCCGCAGCGCCGCGCCGACCAGCGTATGGATCGAATCCGGCTCGATCACCTTCGTATCGTTATTGAGGAGCAGGATCAGCTCCCCCTTCGCCTCCTTCGCGCCGAAATCGTTGATCGCGGAATAATTAAAGCCGCCTTCATAGCGCACGACGCGGATCCTCTCATCCTTAAGGGACTCATAATAGGCAAACGTCTCCGCTTCGGTGCTGTTGTTTTCAATGATCAGGATCTCAAGATTTTTATAGGTGTTGACCGAAAGCAAAGAGTCGATACAGGTGGAAAGCTCTTCGATATGGTCCTTGTTCGGGATCAGTACGGATACAAGCGGCTCTTTTTCAAGTGCCCACTTTACCCGGTAAAACCCGGCCGCGCCGTCCACGGGAAGGACCTGTCCGTTCCACCCCTGCCGTTTCAGTTGGTTTTCGATGCACCTGCAAAGCTTCGGATCCAACGGGCGGTAAAACCCGCTAAAGCCTTTCTCCTTCTTTTTGGACCAAAGTGGGAACGAAATATGGCGCACCTCGTTTTCCTTTACCAACGCAGATAGCCGCAGCGTCAGTTCATACCAGAAGTTTCCGGCCAGAGGAAAGGGTTCCGTCAGCTTCTTTAAAAGCTTTGTGCGCACCGCAAACACCTCTCCGATATAAGGAAAGGTCAAAAGCAGCTCCGGCGAATAGTCGGGTCTGAAATACGGTTTCCACCGTTTCTTTTTATAACAAAGATCAGAATCCGTATAGAAAAGAAGAACGTCTTCGTGCTCGCGCGCCTCCTTGCAGAGCGCCGCGATGTAAGACTCGTCCAGCACGGTATCCGTCCCCTGAAAGATCGTCAGTTCCTCTCTGCTCTCGGGGAGCCTCTCCTTCCCGGCCAGCTCTTCCTCAGGAAGGATCCTCACCTTCGCACGGTCCCCTGTCCCGAAATCGGGCCGACGGCGATGAAGCCACCCCGCGTATTCGAGATCGGCGGAGATCGGGATCCCGATCTTTTTCAGCGCCCGGTCAAAGGTATAGGCAAACCCGTACTCCTTCAGATAGTACTTCGCCTTTTGCAGTTTATTCATGTTTACGGTATCAAAATCATTCATAGGCTGTCCATGTCAAAGGTAAAGGAACCGTCCCGGTTCAAGTTCGCGTTGTAATAGGGGTCTCCTTTTGAAATCGTTTTGTCCCATAACGAATGGAAGGTCTTTTTCGCCGCTTCCTTTTTTCCCTCATCGGAATATCCCATAAGCAGCGGCGCATGTGAAAGATGGATCACGTACGGATTTAAGACCACCTGTTTTTCCGCTTCACGGCATTTCAGTGAATAGTCCGGTCCGATCAAAGACGGCTCATCCAGCGTCTCATTAAACCCGCCCAGCGACAGGAAGGTTTCCCGCCGGACCATCATACCGAAGAACGAGGCCGCGGAAACGTTATGCGCGTAATACATCCGGCCCATATACCCCGGCGCGCTGTAATTATTCTTATGCTCGATCGGCAGGCAGATCTTATCTTCTCCAAGCCCGATGATGTAACCCGCTTCCTCAACCATGCCATAGGAATCCGTGATCCGGGAAGAAACGGCGTAGATATCCGGCTGCTGCGCGTATTGCTGGAGGCGCTTTAAGAACAGCCCGTCCACCAGCTCCATATGCGAATCCAGGAAAACCACAAATTCCTCTTTTGTTTCCCTAACGAGGCGGTTCATAAAGGCCGCGATCGTCTCGCCTTCATTCTGATCGACCGTAACCAGGCCCGGCACTGCTGCCGCTTCGGTTCCCCGGCACCGCGCGATCGTCACTTCAAATTCGCCCCACTCCGTCCGCTCATCAAGCGAAGAAAGGAGCCTGGCGAGGTCTTTATCCGAATCCCTGCAGGTAATGATGATCCTTGTTTTTTTCGGCTCGATCGCATAGTCCAGACGGTAATGCGTGGCGCAGATACAGGAAGAATGGATCTCGGCTTCCCGTCCGAGGCGCGCTTCATTGTCATGCACGGCGCGTTTCCCCGCATCGATCGCATAGGGCTTGGCTTCGATATTATCGGATACGGATCCCGGATGCACCCTCCAGAAATACAGCACCTTCGGGATATGGGAGACCACCTTCGCGGCCGTTGTCAGGCGCAGGATCATGTCATGGTCCTGGCTGCCGTCATACTCGTCCCGGTACAGCCCGTTCGTGTCAAGAAGCGACCGCCGGAATACGGAAAGATGGCAGATATAGTTCACGCCGTTTAAGTTCTGCGGCGAATAGGCCGGCTTAAAATGGAGCGTTGCGATGTGCCGGATATCGTCCTTTTCAAAGGTCATTTCATCCGTATAGATGAACTCCGCCCCCTTTTCCTCGATCTCCTTCATCACGAAGAAAAGAGCGGAAGGATGGAGCATATCGTCATGGTCAAAAAGCGCGACATAGTCTCCTGTAGCAAAGGCGAGACAGGCGTTGGTATTGCCGGAGATCCCCTCGTTCTTTTCCAGTCTCTGATAAACAATACGATCATCCTTATCGGCGTATTCCCGGACCACCCGTTCCACATACGAATGCTCCGGATCGGACCCGTCCCCAAGGCACAATTCCCAGTGGCGATAGGTCTGCTTCTGTACCGATTGGATCATGTCACGAAGATACTTTTCCGGCGTATTATAAAGCGGCACGATCACCGAGATCTTCACCGGCTTTTGGAACACGAATTCGCTCTGCCGTTTCCCTTCTTCCGGGCCAAGCTCTATGCTCCGCAAAAACGCCCGGTTCCTTTTCATGCGGACGCTGTAACGGTTTTTCCACTTCACATGGACCTTATTTTTCAGCTTTACAAAGGCCGTCTTTTTATCCATTTTCGCAAAAAGGATCGTACGGACTTTGACATTGGCGTAAAGGCGGTAAACGGGATTTACAACCGGCCAGTACCACTTCGTTTTCATGGCTTTGATCCGGTCCGACTGCCCCGCATATAACGGGCTGATCGTGTCCTTATCCACCCCGTCGAAATTGCGGATCTCCCAGTCACTCGCAAAAAGGCGCACGTCGGCCACCATTTTTGTTTCGGCGGGAACGGCGCAGCGGCTGTCGCTGATCCACTGTTCTGTTTCTACTTTGAACGGCTTCTTCATACTAAAAATTTTATCCTTTGTGCGTATAAAATGCAACAAGCGCATCCGCTGCCGCTTTCGCGCCCTGCCCCTCGTATTTCCAGACCTGCGACCTCGCGTCGCTCCGGCCTTCGGCGTATCCCTTCCCGGTCAGCGCCTTTTCGATCAGGTCTTTCATGCTGCCGAGATCGTCTTCTCCAAACGAGATCCCTATTTTCGGCAGGACCGAATATTTCCATAAGGGGTGGTCCACAAAGGCCGCGTCGTAGGGCGCCGGGTCAAAGGCGTCCCCGGCATAGAGGATCGGTTTGTCAAAGACAAGCGCGTAGTCAAAGATCACGCCCGAAAAATCCGTCACCATGATATCCGACATCAAAAGCGCCGGGAAGTTATCATCCGAAAGATCCCACGCCACCCGGTCCGACTCCGGGAATTTCTCCTGCAGCGGCTCCAAAATATCCTTTTCCGTAAGTACGGTCTGCGGATGCGGCCGGATGATAAGGCGCGCGCCCGTATCGATGAGAGAGCGGATCAAAGGCTCCCCAAACCGCGTCAAAAGACCGCTTTGTCCCCAGGACGGCGCCAAAAGGACAGTACGCACCGGGTTTTCTCTCTTCGGTACCGCATCAAACCGCTGCTTCAGGCTGTCCATATAAGGGCACCCCACCGTGACGATCGTTTTTTTGGAGATCTGCCGGATCTCTTCTATTTCCCGGATCTCCTTCTCATGCACCGGACCGCCCACCAGCACCGCATCATAAAAGTCCAGGCCGAACATGCGATAGCCTAAAGCGCTCCCCACGGCGTGAAGGATGTGGACATAATACTGCACTCCCTTCGAGCGTTTCCACTGATACACCGAAAGCCCCGGCGTTGTCGAGAGCAGCACCTTCGCGCGGACGTGGTTTAATCTCGCCCAGGCCAGATTCCCTTCTCCGATAAATTCACATTTGATCCCTTCCAGGTTCTTTTCCAGCAGGGGGTCGTCCTTGGACGCGGTGAGATAGCGGACCGGGATCTTCCGCTTCTGCAGCTCCGCCAGGATCGGGCGGAACGTGGAGAGATAGCGCTTGTGTTCATTAAAGATCACGAGGTCATCCCCCTCTTCCTTATAGTCCTTGCTGCGGCCGCCGGTGAAGAAAAACTTGAGCCTCAAAAGGAGCCCGCGGCAGGCAAAGACAACGGTTGTAAATATCCCCAGGATCGCCGCCAGCAGCATCGTGCCGGTGCCCGGGTCAATGTAGAGCAGCATCGTTCCCATAAAAACTCACCAGATCATTTTTATCGCAGATCCCATAGGCCGAAAATGAAAATTCCTTTCCGGCCGGGACCATTCGTTGATACCATTCATACGTTTCCTTCATCCATGGCGTTTCCACCCCGGCGATCTTTGCGGTGTCCAAAAGGAGCTTTAAACCATAAGGAAAATCGGAAACAAAATAACGAGAGGAAAAGTCCGGCACAAATCCTTCTTTTATCTCCTTCGCAGGCGTTTTGATCCCTTGAAACGCAGGGATCGAAGAGAGCTTTTTTCGCATCTCTTCCGCCGTATCACTCTCATAATGGAGTTTTAAACTCCTCACTCCGTTTAAAGAAAGCTCCGGCAGTGCCTTTACCATCTCCTGCACTTCCGCATCCATCTTGATCAAAAGCTCCGCGGAATCAATATCCCAGTCCTCGTAAAAAAGAGGAAGGGTTTCATAGGTCATCCCCTCGTGATAATCCCGAAAGATCGTCCGCAGGCGGGAGGTATGTAAGATCGGATTCGACGGTGTCAGCGTCAGATTCAGATACCCTTCGACGCGCCGCGCCGGGATCCCGAGCGCCCCTTCAATGAGGCGGCAGCACCGGTCTGTTTCCTGATACGGTAAAGCCGCCACATGGAGTTCTTCTCGAAGATTTCCGCAGGCCACGGACTTCCCGTAATTTTCTATCCTCGCGATCGCCGGCACCCGTTCCAAGGCGCACAGCGTGACTTTTTTTCGGAACAGCCCCTTATACACCTGCTCCATCCCGCCGTTTCCGGGGACAAAGCAGAGAGTGCTGCCTTCCGGCACTGCTGCCGCAAGCCGCTCCTTCTTCTCTTCGGCAAGAAAAGCCGGCCAGGTAAAGAAGATGAGTCCGGCTCCTTCAAGCGCTTCCTGCAAGGCGCTAAATGCGCGCACGTTTTTCCCCCGATGCGTTATGTTTCTTTCATGATCCAGCATCACCGGATCCGGCGCAAACTCCGACGGCTTCGAAGAAGCGATCCTTACCTCTGCTCCATGTTCGGAAAGGAGCACCGCCAGCGCCGTGCCGATATTGCCGCCGCCAAGAATTGCGATCCTCATAGAACCTTCCTCAACGCATTCACTAATAGATCGTTTTCTTCGGGCGTGCGGATCGCCAGACGAAGGTATTCTCCTCCCGTCTTTTCGCTTAAGTCTTTTACGAGAAGCTTATCCTCCGAAAACAGCCTCGCTGTCAGCTCCGCAGCCTTCGCCCCGTTCGTAAGCTCTATCATCAGATAATTTGCTTCCGACGGATAAACCGTGATCCCATCCACCTCTGCGAGAGCCTTGGCAAAACGTTTCCGTTCCGCCCGCAGGAGGGAAAGTCCGCGCTGATAATCCTCTGCGTATTTCTCCATGATCTGAAGGTAAAATTCGGCAAACGAATTGATGTTCCAGATCGGGATCTCCTGCTTCAGCGCAGCGATCCGTTCCCGGTCTCCGGACGCAAGGATCCCCAGCCGCAGCCCCGGGATCCCGTAGGATTTGGAGATACTCTTCACCACGATCAACGACGGGTGTTTTTCCAGAAAATGCTTGTCAAGGAAGGTCGTTCCCTCCTCCGAAAAATCCGTAAAAGATTCATCCAGGATCAGCCGGATCTTTTCTTTCTCCGTCCACGAAAGGAGCTCCTCTGTCTCCATTTTTGAAAGGTAATTCCCGGACGGATTATCCGGGTTCACCAGCACAAGCGTACGGATCTCCCTGTTTTCAAAACAGGCGATAATATCCTTGGCATTATAACGGAAGCCCGGCGTCTTTGCTTCAAACACCACCGTTTCTTCCATGCAGCGATGAAGGTACTCTTCAAACGAAGGCCGGATCAGGCCGATCCTTCCCTTTTCGTTCCGAAGCAGTCCCGCGATCAGCTCCGAAGCGCCGTTTCCGACCACGACCTGCTCCGGGAAAAGATCAAAATCCTTGGCTGCAAGGAGTGATTGCACACGCTGTCCGGACGGATACGCGGCCGAAAGTTTCTCAAAGTTCGCCTTGATCTCATCCGTAAGGCGCCGCGGCGGATAAAAAGGATTCACAAGATAGCAAAAATCCAGCACGCCGGGATAGCGCCAGAACCCGCCAAAACGGCCGGCGATCCCCTTCACCTTCGCGTTCTCATCTTCCTTGAACATGGAAGAGGCGATATCAAGATCCTGCGCGTCATCGATCTCATACCATAATTCGCCGGAAAGCCGTTTCGCGAGGATCTCCGGGTCATCCAGCATCGTGATCACACGGAGCACCTGCTCATAATAGGCCGTGTTCCCGAGCGCCTTTGAATAGGCGTCCAGAAACGGCACATAATGCGTCTCGGAAAAATGACGGCTGAACTTATAGATATTGACCGTTTTATAGTACTCCCCCATCTCCTCAAACCGGAACCGGTTTCCGGGGATAAACGCCTCGATCCGGTCATCCTTCGTCAGCTTCACGCAGGTGCCGTCCATCCAGCTTTCATAGCGGTCCACCAGCGCCAGCGTCTCACGTTCATCCGCAAGGAGGTCTTCGAGCACCCCGTCCTCAAAGATCAGATCCGACTCCAGCAAAAGCGTATCGTCTTCGCAAAGATATTCCTTGGCAAGATAAAGAGAAAAGATGTTGTTCGTCGTTTCATAAGCCGTGTTTTCCACGAAAACAAGCGGCGTATGAACAGAGAGCGTTTCGCAAAAGCCCTTCAGCTTCTCCCCCTCATACCCGATCACGATCACGATCCTTTGGAGAGAAAGCGCATCCAGTTGCCTCAGCATCCTCTCGATCAGCGTCTCCCCGTTGACCTCGATCATGCATTTCGTATTCTCTTTTGTCAGGTCCTTCAGGCGTTTGCCCATGCCGGCCGCCAGGATCAATGCCTGCATTACTTTTCTCCCTCCCCGAGGTCCCTCCACCCCGAATTGTCAAGAACCGTCCCATCCACTGCCATCCAGTGGCCGTCCGTCGTATCAAAGGTATTTCGGTCCGTGATCCAGAAGTGTTTCGATGTGGTCACGATCTGATCCACGCCCTTGGCTTCCATCGTCATCTCCCGCCCGGTAAACGGATTCAGTGGGTTTTCGATGACCCCTTCCATCGCCAGTTCCGGCACATCCGCGTTCGTCATAAAGTCCTCCGAAACAACGAGCTCTCCTTCGGCGTCAAAATCCTTCACCATCAGAAGCGGGTTCAAAAACGTCGTATCATAGGTCTTTTCCCCGGTCTCGATCGTATGGAGAAGCCCGATGTCATACCCGTGGTCGGAAACAATGATGATCCTCGTATTGTCATATAAACCTTCCTCTTTCAGAAGGTTTAACCACGCGGCCACATCCGTCAGCGCCATCATGTCCACCTCGTAATGCCGTTCCACGCGGTAGTTTTCCGTGACCAGCACATCCCCGTCGTCATTGATCCGATAGGACGTGTCGTAGGCGCTGTTGTCCGCATGCAGGGAAAGCTCATACTCCGGGAGCTGCAGCGAAGAAGGCCCGTGGGTCGTGCCGTTCTGGAACAAAAGGAACGACCCGGCTGCCTTGTCCGAGATTTCCGTGATCTCCGGCAGTTTTTTCAGCACCGGCGCATAATCCACGAGCACCGGATCCACATAGGGGTAGTACTCCGGATCATGATAATCCCCCTCGTCATAGATGGCGTTCCTCCATAAGTCGGGGGAAATCCTAAACAAACTGTAGGTAAAGAGCTGCCGCGTGCGCCGCTCCTGCTGGGAGGCACGGATCTCGGCGCTCTCCTTTGTTTCATACGCGCCGCAAAGATTATAGGCGTTGACGCGGTCAAGCCCGTCATAGATTGAAAGATCCGGGTTTTCCCGATATCCCGCATAGGGCGGATCCACGACGGTCACATCCATCCCGGCCTCCGAAAACAGCGTCGGCATGACAAGCAGCGCCTCGTCATGCTTCTCCTTCAAAGACTCCTCCGCGCGTTCGTTGATCCGCTTCGGCGTATATTCATAGCCGCCGAAAAGCGCAGGCGCCGCCAGGTTTGTATGCCCGCCGAAGGATAGCGTGTCCGGATACCAGGTAAAGCCGGTGAACGCCTCTTTGAGTTCGGGGCGTTCTGAAAAGAGCCAGGGGATAAAGCTGTCGATCGAACGATCCAGCATCATGACCACCACGTTTTTCCCTGTCCTGCTCAGTGTAATCGGCTGCTCCGGAAGGTCTTCTGCAACCGCCTCCATATAGCCTTCCTCTTCCAGCGTGCGTTCCGTCTCCGCAGCCTTAACCGCGGCAAAGGTAACCAGCGTCAGGCAAAGCGCGAACATCACCCAGGTAAACCACTTCCGGATCACATCCCATACAAGGATCAGGCCGGCGACCACGAGCAGCAGCACAAGCACGCCGACCAGGATCGTTTTCACGCCAAAAGTGACCTCCTCTTCATAGACCATGGAAGCGGAAAGCGTGCCGAACGGCGTGGCAAACGCCAGGTAATTGATAAGACAGAATACGGCTATGCAGGCCGATGCGATCGCCGCCTTCTCCCTGTGTTTTTTCGGCAAAAGATAAAAGATCACGCCGCCCCAGAACAGGAACATGCCTGCGCCGAGCGATAGCGTAAGGATGAGGGAAGTGTTCGGATCCACAAAGTGATGGATGTCCGTAAATGACGAAGGGTCGGATGCGATGACCGTCGCCGGGATCACAAGCCCTGCCAGCAAAGTCAGAACAAGCTGTGACGAAAAGAATGCGGCTGCCACGCCCTTCCTCTGCGGTGCATCCTCTTCCGCCAGCGGCGGGTCCGAACCATAGACCCCGCGCAGCACCAGATTTTTCGCCAAAGAAAACAGGTTATTGCAGGTCCAGTAGAAGACCAGGCCCGAAGGCGCATGGTAAAGCAGCACCAGAAAGATCGCCGCCAGCGCATAGATCGAGATCCTCGAGCGGAAGGGCTGCCCCTTCGTGTAGATGAAGCCCGAGATCAGGTTGATCACAGTCATCACGATCGGGAGCACATTGATCGTAACCGTGCCCACGACAAGAAGCCCATCCTCAACCCCCAGGTCCTTCAGGAACCAGAATTCGGCTCCCTTCAGAAGGGTGAGACGGGAAAGAAAGCGATATGCCGCCGTAAAAAAGGGAATCTGGAGCAGCAGAGAGATCGAGCCTCTGAGGCTCATCATGGGGTGATACCCCTGCTCCTTATACCAGGCGTTCAGCATCATGTACCGTTCATCCCCGCGGAAGGTCCGCCGGATATGATCGGTCCACTGCTTCATCTCGGCCCGTTTCCTCCGCTCCGCTGCCGCATAGGCGTCCGCGCGCCGATACAGCGGCAAAGCCAGAAAGTTCATGACAAGGCTCACGCCGAGGATCGCCACGCCGGGGTTCTCGCCGATGGAGTAAAACAGGTCGAAAACGGTCTCGAATAAAAGTTGTAACGGATATATGAATATATTATATAAACAGGATGCTGCCATCTCCGGTTCCTATCAAAACTGATCCACACAGTTTTTATAGTATACCACGGATTGGGAGATTTTTCTATAGATATGGTGTTTACTCGGACGAATGTGGCTTGCATATGCATCATCGACCGCAGACACGCTTTCGCTTGGGGACGCTTGCGTACGTTACTAAATTCGTGCTCGCTGATAAAACGTGCTCGCACTCATTAAGTAACGCGTAGCGTCCACAGTCTGCTCTGTCGATAATACAATGCAAGCCACATCCTGACTGCTGAAGACGCAGATATAAATATTTAGGAAGTAAAGTACACCCCATCCCCATAAAGATAGGACTCCATCCTCTTGTTCTCGGGATCGATCTTCTTGAGATCCTGATTTTCGAGGAGGATCGTTTCGTTTCCGCGGATCGCATAGACGCGGTAGACGATCACGTTCATCTTCTCGCCGATCTCGACCGGGCGGCGTTCGAGGGAACGGTGTGTGGTCAGGAGCACGCCGCCGACATCCACCTTCAATTCCAGCGAGCTGCCGCGGAAGAGAATGTCCTTGATCACGCCTTCCTGCGCGAACGGGATGATCGATTTGAAGTGCGGGTTGTCGCTCTTGAAGGCCTCGACGAACTCGGGGCGGATGATCGCCTGCGTATAATCTCCCTTTTCGAAGCCCTTCAGCCCGTCAAAGTTGTCGAGGATCACGGGATTCCCGACAAAGGCCGCCACAAACGCGGTCTTCGGCTCCTTGTAGATCTCATAGGGCACGCCGGTCTGCTCGATCCGGCCATGATCCATGACCATGATCTGGTCCGCCACTTCCACGGCTTCGTCCTGGTCATGCGTCACGAAGATACTCGTAATACCGACGCGGTGGATCATTCCGCGGAGCCACTGTCTGAGTTCCTTACGCACCTTCGCGTCGATCGCGGCGAAGGGCTCGTCAAGGAGCAGAAGCCCCGGTTCCGGTGCCAGAGCGCGGGCAAAAGCCACTCTCTGCCGCTGCCCGCCGGAAAGCTCATTCGGGAACCGTTTTTCCAGCCCCTTTAAGTCCGTGAGTTCGATCAGCTCATTCACTCTCTCCCGGATCTTCT
>JAEESA010000364.1 GCA_016286115.1 Lachnospiraceae bacterium | reverse complement strand
GAAAAGGGCAATTCTGGTTAAAGGCAGATATAAGTATTTTCATAACATGCGGTTTTTCGTTTTAGTAATAAATTCAATCAGGCTTTTATTATTTTTCAGAGATATGCAAACACCTGACCGCGTTCAAAACTGCGATGATCATCACACCTACATCCGAAAAGATCGCCCACCACATGCCTACAAACCCGAGGGCTCCAAGGACGAGAAACACGAGCTTTGCGCCGATCGCAAGCACGATGTTCTCATACACCACACGCATGGTCTTGCGCGCGATCCGCACTGCCAGCGCGATCCTGGAGGGGTGATCATCCATCAGCACCACATCCGCGGCCTCGATCGCCGCATCCGACCCAAGCGCGCCCATGGCGATCCCCGTATCCGCTCTCATCAGCGCCGGCGCGTCATTAATGCCATCCCCGACAAAGGCAAGAGAGTCCTTTGCCCCCTCTGCTGCGAGGAGTTTTTCCAGTTCATTCACCTTTTCCTCCGGAAGGAGCGTCGCGAGATAATCGTCGATCCCCGCCTCCGAAGCGAAGTAATCCGCCACTTTTTCGCTGTCTCCGGTCAGCATCACGGTCTTTTGCACGCCGAGCTTCTTCAGCGCGCCGATCGCGCTCTTCGCGTCCTCTTTCAGCGTATCCGAGATCAAAATGCAGCCGAGATACCGCCCGTCTGCCGCCACATGGACTTCCGTTCCGGGCTTCTCCGAGGTCATTACGTCCTCGATCCCGAGCCTCCCCATGAGCTTCCGGTTCCCCACGCTGATCCGTTTTCCGTCCACCAGCGCCGTGATCCCGAAGCCTCCGGCCTCCTCAGCGCCCTTGACCCGGCTCTCATCGATCTCCTGTCCATAGGCTGTCCGGATGCTCTTTGCGATCGGGTGATTGCTATAACATTCCGCATAAGAGGCGGATTTTAAGAGCTCCTCCCTTTGAATCCCTTGAGACGCTAATACCTCCGTCACCTCAAACGCCCCTTTTGTCAGGGTTCCGGTCTTGTCAAAGACCACGGTTTTCGTTTTCGCAAGCACCTCCATATGGTTTCCGCCCTTGATCAGGATCCCCTTCGCGGAAGCCCCGCCGATCCCGCCAAAAAAGCTTAAGGGTATGGAGATCACAAGCGCGCAGGGGCAGCTGATGATCAGGAATGTACACGCCCGCACGATCCAATCCCGCCAATCCGGCGTTCCCGTGGCCGCGAGCTGCACAAGCGGCACGCCCACCGCCAGGACCAGCGCGCAAAGGCAGACCACCGGCGTATAGACCCTCGCAAACTTCGTGATGAAATTCTCGGTCTTCGCCTTCCGCATACTGGAATTCTCCACCAGTTCCAGGATACGGCTGACCGTAGAGTCCTCAAATTCTCTAGTTGTTCTTATTCTTAAAACACCATTTAAGTTAACGCACCCACTGATGCAGCTGTCTCCGGCGCACACATCCCTCGGCATGCTCTCCCCGGTCAGAGCGCTGGTATCCAGCGAAGCCTCACCCTCTTCGATCACGCCATCTATCGGCACTTTTTCTCCTGCTTTAACCAGGATTAAACTTCCAACCGGTACTTCATCCGGATCGGTTTCCACAAACTGCCCCGATCCTTCATCCCAAAGGTTTGCCGAATCCGGCCTTATATCCATGAGAGCCGCGATATTTCTCCGGCTTCTCGTCGCGGCTACGCTCTGGAACAGCTCTCCCACCTGATAGAACAGCATAACACAGACGCTCTCCAGGTTCTCTCCCATCGCGATGGCCGCCACCGTGGCCACGGTCATCAGAAAGTTCTCGTCAAAGACCTGCCCGTGGATGATCCCGATCCCGGCCTTTTTCAGCACATCAAAGCCGACGATGAAATACGGGAACAAAAAAAGCCAGTGCATGATCCTCACGTCTATATTGAATAACTTCTCGATCAGCTCCAGAACAACGATCAATGCCGCCGCAATAAGGATCTTCGCCAGAGCTTTCTTTTGCTTTCTATTCATAAGAAGATCTCACAATCCGACTCCACCTTTTTGCAGGCTTTTACTACGCGCTCCATCACGTCCTTCTCTTCCGCCTCTTCCGCAAATTCCACCTTCATCTTCTGCGTCATAAAGGATACCGTGCACTCCGAAACGCCTTCCACCTTCCTTGCCGCGTCCTCCATCTTCTGTGCGCAGTTCGCGCAATCCACTTCAATCTTATACGTTTTCTTCATGTTCCTTCCCTCCTCATTCATTGATGTGCTCCAGCCCGATCTTTAAGATGTCTTCCACATGGCTGTCCGCCAGCGAATAGAAAATACTCTTTCCTTCCCGCCTGGTCTTCACCAGCTTGCTCTGCCGCAGGATCGTCAGGTGATGGCTCACCGCCGGCTGCGTCATCTGCAGTTCCTCCGTCAGATCCGTTACGCACTCCTCTTTCCTCGCAAGCGCCATCAGGATCATCAGCCTGGCCTTGTCCCCGAACACCCTAAACACCCCCGCCATGTCATCCAGCATCTGGGCCTCTGTTTCATACCGTTCATTCTTTTGATAACCCATATCGTCTCCGTTTCATATAAATGAATTTTCATATAAATATATAAACATATATTTATGGCATTGTCAAGAGGAACATAAAAATTCTGGCAATAGTTGAAGGATCCAGCTTGTGAGACCATTATCGAAAGAGCAGAGCGTGGACGCTACGCGTTACTTAACGAAC
>JAEESA010000065.1 GCA_016286115.1 Lachnospiraceae bacterium | reverse complement strand
GATCTCCTCATTCTTTTGGAGCCCCTGTTGCTGCAGCGTCTCCCAGTCCTCTACCTGCCAGTCGGAAACGAGAGTGCGCTGCTCCATCTCCTTTTATTTTTGTTTGACCTGTTCCAGATGATTGTCCATACTATTCCTTAGTCCTTTCTTTTTCAGTTGACTTGTAACTGTTCAGGATACTTTGCTACTCTGTCTATTCCTCTTCTTTTGTCTTCTCTGGTTCCTTTTCGGTATCTGTTAAGGAAAACCCATTCTGCTTCAGAAAATCCTTGTAGTTTTTGGACAGAGCCTCGGTGAATCCGGGGATCCGGCCCTTGAGGAGGCGGTTGATGTTCAAAAGCTCCCGAACCACCTTGTCTTTCATCTCTTCCTTATACACGTATTCGATGATCCCCTTCTCGCCTCCTACATTCATGAATTCCTGCGCCACAATGGCGTGCAGCCGGTCATACTCGGTAAGTCTTTTGAAAGCTTCCAGGATCTCGGGGACATTTTCCCCCTCCAGCTTAAACTCCTTCTTACCCAAAAAATCCTGAAGCTGATTTCTTCCGAACAGAGTGAATTCGGTGCCGTTGATCTTATAGGTCAAAAAGCTGAAATTCCCATCCTTATCCAGCTTGCCGGATTTGATGTTCTCTTCCTTCTGCTTTTGGGTTGCGCTGAAATGATTCGTTTTGTTTATCAGGACATCTTCCAGCGTCTCCTCCTGGAACTTTGGATCATGGATCCGGTTCTCGTACTTTTGGGACAGAGTGTACCCCTGCCTGTGCAGGGTCAAAAACATACTTCTTAAGCCGTCGGCCCAAAAATAGAAGGCGGAACTATCCTGTTTATGGATCAGCTTATCTTCTTCTCTTCCGGAATTCATCAGCAGATCCACCGCTTTTACGACTTCCGGATGTTTCTTTTTCAGCATCGGGTTCTGATAGTCAATGGATTCACATAAGGTCACCTCCGTAACGGATTTATAGGCATTCCAAAAAGCAAAGCATTTCCGGCGCTGATCGGCATAGGTCTTCATCTGCTTCTTCAGTTCATCCATGTGTTCCCTGCTGATCTTTACCGTTTGTTTGCCGTCACTTAACTCTCCTGTTTCCAGGATCTTTATGAGGATCTGTTCCTGCTGGGGAAGCGAATCCACATCATAAGCATCCCGCGGGAGATTGAAAACAGGCGGTTTTACCTTTTTGAGAAACTCCATGTCATCCTTCGGGAAGGATTTATGGGATTCCGCTTTCTTCCGGTCATATCTCTCGCGCACAAAATCTTTCGCCTCTTTATCGTTGGTGATCTTTTTCCTGCCCAGCTCCGCCTGCACCCATTTCATATCGTAGCTCTGCCGTCTGTCTCCATGCACCTCAATTTGTTTCTGGACAAATTTAGCGTGATCTTTCCCCTGACCAACCCCGCTCTTATTGAGCTTCCGGTAAAGCCGGAGAAACTCCTGAAGCCCTTTGTCGCCGAGCTTTCCGATGGCCTGCTCCCCGTCCTTTTTCAGGTACCTTGAAAGATCACTCTTAGTGAACAGGGCATAGTAAGGCGAGCTGATCAGCTTCATCCGATCCTCATAATCTTCCAGGAGTTTTTCCAGAACCAGAATCTTTGCGGACCAAGTGGTAACGGGCCAATTCTCTGCCTTCTTACCGGATGCCTGCATATATTTTCTGATGAAAAAGCGTGCCGCGGCACCCTGCTTTAAGAGCTTGTATTTTGCCGCAAAGTTTTTTAAGAATTCTTCGTCCGAATTATAGTTGAACTGTGCAACGTCAATATCGCTCAGCCTTCTTAATACAGCGGGACCCACCGCACTTTGCACATTCTTAACAGCTAACAGGGCTACTGTATTCAATCTGTTGTCCATCATTTCCCGGAGGGAGGCAAGCGCTTCCTCGCTGTCATAGAAGGAGCGGTTGATGTTCGCAAATTGACCCTCGCTTATGGTACGTACTTTTCTCTTGTCAGCCTCCCGGGTCTTCAGGAATTTCTCCTGCTCCGCCAGCAGACGCTGCTGAAGGACGATCTTCTCTTTGGCCTGCTTTCTTCGGGTTGTCATGCTGCTCACCTTTGTTACGCCAAAGGAGGCCTTCAGGGTGTCGGCGACTTTTTTGTCCAGAGCCTCGTCGCCGGGAAGAGTCTTGTCATAGCGCTCCTTGAAGAAATCCTCTTTCTGCTTCTTCATCGCTTCGGTCAGTTCCTTTTCGACCGTATCTTCCCCGACAGCGTCGGTAAATGCTTTCTTCGAAACCAGCTGGGCGTCTTCCTCCGGATACTCCGCAATGCGTCCCTGCGTGAGGGAATCTTCGAGGAAATTGCGGTAGGACTCCATCGGATCATCGATTTCGTACCCGCCATTCTTCGTAAGAGCAGTAACGAGGTTGATGGCATTGGAATAAACCTCGATCTTTGCCATATCCTTATCCTTCATCGTCTTCTTCAATTTATCTCTCAGCCCTTCCAGGCCGAGCTCCATCAGCTCATCCGGATCCAATCCGGCCTTCTGAGCGTTGACAAAGACATTCGGATACGCCTGCAGAACCGCATTCGCTCCCATAAAGAAATCCATGCGGCACTTCGTTTTCAGATACTCTTCCTCTGTGAAGGCCGTATCGCTGTCCTTTTCCTTCAGCATTTCCTGCGCTTCCGGATCCTTCATCATCTCGGCAAATCCATTCACGATCAGCTGTGTGTCGAAAGTGAACTTCATGAACATCCTGTTGTCAAAGTGTTTTTCGCTGGACAATTCCTCCGGTTTTTCGAATTTCAGCCCCCTGATGTCGAAGCTCATTATTGCGTTGAACAGCTTTTTCAGAGTCAGGATCTTCTGTTTTTTCTCCTCCTTTGTCATCCCTGTTCCGTCATGCACATAGCGGAAGCCTCTATAGAGCTCCTTATAATCCGACTTTTCTTCCTCCTTCTTATCCCTTTCCAGCCAGGCTATAAAATTAACCGTAGCCTTGCTCGTTCTGTTATCCGTGTTGTATTTTCCGGAGGTATCCTTATCGATCTCTTTCTCCCATTCGCTGATCTGAGAGTTCAGCTTATTATAGTTCTCCTGCTCCTTCTTCTTTATCTCTTCAAGCTCCGCCTGGCCCAGTTTCCACACCGGTCTCCTTCTTCTTTTGTTTTTCTCTTCCTGCTTTTTCTCCTGTTTCGTTTCTTCCTGCTTCTTCTCTTCCTGCTTTTTCTCCTGTTTCGTTTCTTCCTGCTTCTTCTCCTTTGTATTTTCTTTCGTCTTTTCCTTCGTCTTTGTCTTCTTTTCTTCGGCGGTCAGTAACCCTTCATCCGCGCGGTAGTCAAAGAGAGGCTTGGAAAGAACCTCCTTTTTGGAGTCGGGAATATAGACCGTCAGCGCAACGTCCTTATAGGCCGGGTTCTCCTCCTCCAGTTGCTTATTGACCGTGATGCCCTTTGTATGGCTGATGGACTCGTGGTAGGAGGTAGGATCCATCTTTTTCAGCTCATAACCCGTTTGGGGATCGTAGCTTAAGTTTTTAAATTCCCCCGTCAGTTCTTCCGGTGTCTTTTTGTCGGAGATCCAGTTGATCTCATACAGGTATCCTCTGTGAATAAACTCATCCACCGACTTGGTTTCCAGCTTTCCGCTTGAGGAGTTGTAGAATTCCAGCTCCTGTTTTTCATTGATGCCGGTAACGGTGAGGTAATGACCGTAATCCCCAAAGGTCTCAAGGACACTCGCCACGCCGCCCTTTGCGATGATGTCCGCGATCTGTCTGGCAAAGATTTCCTTCATGTTATGATACTTCGTTTCTTTATTCTTCTTATCGAGCTCCGTATCCGTACCGTCCGCTGTTGTCGGCACATGCAGGGTCATCCGGTTCAGCATACAATCCGTGATCCCCTGCTCTTCCAGCTTCTCCAGGATAAAGTCTCCGAGAGCAAATACATTACCCGTCTTGGTCTTTCCCTCGCCGGCATATTGATTGATTTCCTGCACCTGATGATTGTAGCTCTCCTTACTCACGAATCCTTCGTCCTTCGGATCCTGAAGGCGGATCTTCGGTTGGAAGGATCTCATGGCAAACTGGTCATAGATTTTGGTGATCTGACTTTGACCTTTTTTCTTTGCGATGAACTGGTTCAGCATCGCGGTTCCGGAGCAGGCAAAACAGTTATTCGTTTCCTGTTCTTCATAGGGCAGCACCATACCGAGATTCGCATGATAATTTCCAGGAGCCAGGCGCGGGATCTCTTTCCCCACATCCAGATAGTGGTAATACCCCTGGAGCCACTCCAGATGAGCGATCAGTTCGGGTGACAGATTCTTCTTCCATGCAAGGTAATCCTTTCCATCCTTTATGGTCCACGTCTTATGACGGATGACCAGCTCTTCCATCTCTGCGTAGGTCTGCGGCGCCTGGTCGATGTGGAAGGCCTTCAGGGCTTCGCTGCGGCGGATAAACTCTTCCTCCGTGTAGATCCTGTGATCTGCCTGGGGAACATTCGGCTGCGCTTCCGCCCTCTCTATGATCTTTTTCTCTTCCTTCTTTTCTTCTGCCTTCTCCTCGGTCTTCTTTTCTTCCTTCTTCTGCTCCTGCTTCTGTCCGGTCTTCTTCTCCTGTTTCTGCTCCTTCTTCCCGGTGGTCTTTTCTCCGGTCTTCTCCTCTTTCTTCAGATCTTTCTTTGCCCCACGTTCTTTGGCTTTCTTCAGTTCCTCTTTTCTGGCTGCAGCTTCTTCCTTGTCATAGTATTCCTCCTCGGCTTTATAGAGGACTGTCGGTGCCACCTTAAAGGCGCCTCTTTTCTGGAGATAGACTGGCGGCTTGCCTTTTTTCTTCGCCTGTTTGTTCGCGGCCACCTGCTCCTTTGTAAGGGGACGGGTACGAAGCGGCACACAGATAAACCGGGCACGGTTCCCGAGGAAGGATTCAAGATCTTCCTGTTCCGTTAATGTCAATTCCTTTCCCGTTACGCTTATGAATTCATCCAGATCCACCTGGGATATTTTTTGTACCATTTTTTCATCCAGGTTTGCAAAGTCCTCAAAGGAAAGCGCATTCCGGTGTTTTGACTGCCTGATCTGAATAATTGCGGTGATCCGGTCCGCCTCATAGGCGCAGCCGTAGTTCTCCAGAATGTCCGCCTTCCGTACCTTCTCCTCCGTCTCCTTTTCTTCCTCAGGACTCAGCTTCAGACCCTTCTCCAGGAGGGTCTTATATTTATCCCCGAAGTCTTTGGCATTTGCATGCAGCTGGGCGAGACGCTGCTTCCTGCGGAAGTTATCAAGCATCCCCGCCTCTCCCGTGTATTTGAAATCATCCAGTTTAAAGCTCTGCAGTTCCTGATAATACTCCTGGTATGCTTCAAACTGCTCCTCTATGGTACCCGTGAACATGCGGTACAGGCGGATCACTTCTTCCGGTGATTTTCCTATGAGATAATTGCTTTCCGTTCGGGTCAGAAGTTTTTCTGTCCTGCCGTTTTCCTTACACCAGGCACGGATAATGCTTGCGGATTCCTCACAAGTAGCTTCTCTACGATTTACACTTATATATTCCGAGATCAGAGCGTTTTTGCAGTATGCATCCTTCCTCTTTTTCAGTTCCCCGCTGCTGATCTTCCCGTTTCTGGAATAAAACTTCATCGTATCCTTAATGGAATTTTCCCGGTCATTGTACTCATCCGTAAATTTCTTTGATACGGCTTCCAGGAACTCTTTCTTTTTCCCCGGCAAAAGCGCCGGGATCCCGGCAAAAAGCTCTTCATTCGTATCGCCGGCCAGCACCTTTTCCCACTGCTCCTCGGTTCGTTTGCCCGCTTCATCTTTCTGGAGAATTTCTTGCTGGATGAGCAGTGTGGTTTTTTTGACCATCTCAAAAAACATGAATTTCGTCCTTAAGGATAAAAGGGTTTCATCATCCACCTTAAACCCTTTGGAAAGTCCCCGGGAGATCTCATGCCTGAGCTCTCTCACCCGGCGGCAGACGTCCATATTTTTCGTCATGTTCTTCATGAAGTCCAGGACGGTTTCCCCCTGAACGGAATTTTCGTTCAGCTTTTTGAGTTCTTCGACATAAGACTTCATTTTCGCTTCATTGATCTCTTTTTCCTTATATCCGGCCTTCCGGGATTCCTCTTCCTTCAGGCTTTTTGCGTTCAAGATGGCAAGATCCATAAGCTCCTGGGCAGGCTTCTCTTTGGCCTGTTTCTTGATCTTTTCATAGAGCCCCAAAAGCTCTTTCCGTGCTTTCAGTTCCGGATGTGATCTTAAATACAGCCGGACCTTCCAATTCTTGTCATAGAGGAGCACCATGAGCTGATTTTCCAAAGCTGTTGCTTCTGCGGCATATTTTTTTTCATAGACCTGCCCCACAAAGCTCTTCATTCCGTCTTCCAGGTTATAGAGGCCATAGGCCACCGCTTTCTTCCTGTAAACATCACTGAGCTCCCGGAACAGTTTCTCCGCTTCTTCTCCTGCATTCAGATCGGCTCCTTCCATATCCGTCATGAAGCCCATCATGCCATAGGTCTTATACTTCTTTCCATTGACCGACACTTCCGGAAATTCAATCCTTTTTGCCTTTCCCTGCACAGAAGTCTTTTTATTATTTACCTTTTCATATTCCTTCCTCGCTCTTTCCAGTCCCTGATCCATGTACTTTGACTGGTTCAGCCTTCCCTCATATTCGGGAACAACGGCATATCCCATATTCACGATCTTTTCCATCAGAGAAAATACACCGTCCAGATAGGTGTTCAGGCTCTCCTGGGTCTCTTCGGTCTTCGGGATCCAGTCACAGCCCTGAAGCTTCTGCAAAAATTTTCCCTCCTCCGTTTCCAGAAAGGCCGGATTTTTCATATCCGCAAAATTGCCGCTTTGAACCGTATCCGTCCTCATGGAAGCATTGGTTTTGGCATAGGTCTCCCTGCGGAGGGCGACCAGCTGATCCAGCTCTTTTACGATCAGCTCCTGATGTTCTTTTTTTACGGGAACTCCGTGCAGCTTGCCCTCGTATTTGATCTCGAGGAGCATCTGCTCAAACTGATGGTAGTCTTTCGGTTCCAGGTCTTTGGCCTTGTGGCCGAAGGAAATCTCCGTTTTCGTAAGGAACTCCCTGTCGTCCTTATTGGCCCATGCTTTCTTCGCATCCTCCAGATGTTTCTGATAATAGGCTTCCATGGTGTTCTCCGCCGTATCCTGTTCCTGGATCTGCAGCGCACGCACCTTCTCCACATCCCGGTCTCTTGTCTCCTGCTGGATCTGCTGCAGTTTTTCACGATAGAGGCTGTTTAAATTCTTTCCTTTTCCGAAAGCACTGGTTTTCAGCTTCCGATAACGCGCCACATAATCAACAAAGTCCGGATTTCCCTCTTTGATATCTTCTTTCAGCTTTTCTTCCCAGTCATCTCCCAGATACCGGTCCAGATCCTTTGCCGTTGTCATGGCATAATAAGGAGACTGGATCATCATAAGTCTCTCTTCATATTCCGTTTTCAGTTCCTTGCAGAGGCTCACCACGGCCTTTGCTTCGATCAGCGAGACCTCCGTATCGATCTCATCCGCTGCGATCAGGGCTTCCAGTTTCTTTACAAATACTTCCGCAGAAGCGCCTTTGCATAAAAGATCATATTTTTTTGCGTATTGGGAGACAAATTCTTTGTCATTCTTAAAAGAAAAGTCCTCGGCCCGGATCATTTTCGGAAGATGTTCAATGATCTTTTTCATCTCGAGCACATAAAATCTTGGCGTTTCATTTGCCAGGCCGTTGAAGTAATCTCTCTGTCCGATGCCCTCTCCGTATTTCATTTGTCCTTCCGCCACCATCCAGTGAGAAAGGGCCTCCTGCTCCTCCTCTGTCTTAAAACGTTCCTCCAGATACGGCACCTCGTCTTTCAGCACGGACTGCTTCAGATACTCCCGTTCCTCCTGTTTCCTCTTATTGTAGGTACTCTGTTCCACATAAAGATGCCGCTGGATATCGATCTGCTTTTTCGCATGGTCATCCAGATCCTTTTTCGCGAAATATCCGAGCTGCTTATTCTTATACGTCCAGCGGTTGTATTTCTCCGTCCACTGGCCGATCACGCTCTTCTTCGGCTTTTCGACCCTGTACCGGTCTTTAAGGTTATCCAGCAGCACATTCCGCATACGGGACTGGTTTTTTTTCGCATCCATGGAGAAGACGAATTTGTTTTCAAATTCCTCCCCATTCATCAGGTTATTCTTGTGATCCTCTTTTAATTTGCTGCTGTCCAGCTCCAGCTTCTTAAATACTGTTTTTTGCGGTTCGCTCATACTCCACCTCCAGGATTATAATGACAAAACGCCCATCCAGGTCTGCCCGGATGCGGTAAACGTTTGTCCGATCATCTTTTCCAACGTAGCCTTCAGCTTCTCGTTCCGGTTGATAAATTTCAGAACCGAACCCTTTTTTGCCTGATGGATCAGCGAATTCGAAAACGCCGACAGAAGCTTTCTTAAAATGCTCTGTTTATTGTCGTCCACCAGAAGGAGGGATACGAAGATATCCTCATCGACCCGGTTCGCGATCAGAACGCCTTCCGGCTTTTCCCCTTCAAATGCAGCATAGGAAAGTTCCGGGACCAGATCCGGTCCCTCCAGAAGGTCTCTTTGAAAGCCGCCTTCCGTGATCATGTCCTGCAGGGCTTTTGTTTCCTGTTTGGAGAGATCCTTCAGGAAACGGATCCCTTCCTCGGGCTCCTTCCCCCGCAGCTTTTGAAAGGTTTCGGAAGACAGGATCATATTTACCGAGATCTCCATCACCTCTGCCTTTTTCATGCAGGTAAAGCCCTGCTTTCGAAGAAAAACGGTCAGGATCTCATCCTCTCCGTAATAGATCAGAAAATCCTTTATCCCGGCTTCACTCCCGCACTCCTTCAGTGCGTTCAGAAGAAGGGTTCCTCCTCCCTTTCTCCGGTGCTCCGGCACCACAAAGATGCTCTCTATTGTGCAGACTCCGTCTTCTTCCGACAGCACAAGCGCTCCAACGGCCTCATCCTCTTCGATCAGCCCCAGAGCGCACTCATCCAAAGCAGGCGTTCCGCCGGTAAACAGCTTGAACTCCTCCAAATTCTCTTTCCCGATACTTGTGATCTCCATTGAAAACCCTCCTGAAAAAATACAGCATGCCGGTTTCAGCGGCCAAAATCCGGCGCAGTAAAGGATAAAACGTAAAGACTTTTATCATTTTCTATACATAATAGCATGTGCCCTATCACAGCAATATCACAGATCCGGTATGCGCTGCACCGAAAGAAACGCGCCCGGCTTCAGCCGGGATGTTTCATTGCGCGGATTTCGCATAAAAATCCCCGCTAACGGTTCATTGGTAACGGGGATTTATTTGCCAAGAGATTTATTCCACCTTCACGAATAAGGCTCGTCGGACCACAGACATCGCAGGATAGCTTAGATTGAGGCTTTGCTTAAAGCATTAGGATAGAAGGCCTCCCGCTTGATTTATCCAATAATCTCCATGTTCCGAAGAAGCGTCATCGTTTTCTCCGCGCTTTCGTGCAGGATCCCGGTTCCGCCACAGGATCTCCAGGCTTCTATGTTCGGCCAAAGATCGTCGATCAGGATGCATTCCGGACCGGTACAAAGGTTTTTCTTCTCTTCCTTATAGTGACTGCTCAACAAGGAGCCATTTGAATCCGGTCTCCCGTCGAGTCGTTTTCGGGCAGTTTTTCCTGCCATTTGCACATTGAAAAGATTGAAATCATAATAAGCCGTAAAAAGATCCTCGCCAGCTGATCCACGTTCATTGCTATGATCGATAATGCTACGGAGCTACGGGTGGTCGTATCCAGCTTTGTGCGGATCAGGCCAAGTCCATAGCAACGTTTCGCCAGGCTGAAACCGCGTTCTACTTCGATACGATCCGTATTATCAGCGTATGCCTGTTTCTTCTCAACGATCGTTTGTTGTTTTGGCCGTCCAAGTGCCGGCCCGGATATCCTGATCCCGTGGGTTTTGCAATAGGATATGTTCTTCCGATTGCGGTATATCTGGTCCACGAGCACACGCTCCGGGTAATGACCTGTTCGCTCATGATATCTCTCTATGGAGCCGATCAAAACATCTGCTTCGTTGTAAGCATCGAAGGATGATTTCTCCAGCCTTGCGAATCCGTGTTCATCGAGACTCATATCGAGCTTTGTTCCGAACTCTGTCGGCGCCTTGGCTTTGCCACGAACGATAGGACGAATGTACGGCTGGCTGATACTGACAATGCGATCCTTTGCGCTGTGTGTCCGGTTCTCATACATGTACTTTTGCTGTTCGAAGAGTTCACGGATAACTGCCAGACGTTCCGTTTGCCGTTGACTCAGCTCAACGTCTTCCTCTTCCAGAAGAGCATCGATATAACTGAGGTCTCGGTTGATGTATTGCAGCTGCTTCTTGATCGCCGTACGGATCTTTTTCGCTGTACGCTTTTTGCATTTGGCAAAGTTCAGAAAATCTTTCCTTGCATTTTGGCGATACATCCGGGGTTTGTAGTAGTTGTATTCGTAGCAAATCGTATCAATGATGTTTTCCAGGTTTTCACGTGCTTCATTGAGAAGATTGGTGTCCTGTGGAAATGAGATCTGCTGTGGAGCGCAGGTGGCATCCAAAGCGGAGCGTATTTGGCGTTAGCCAAATAGCTTTCCTGTACCCCGGCTTACCAGGGTACAGGTTTTGAATCTTATGCCTTCTTCATTACAAATATTCACCCAATCGGCAGCTGAATCTCCGTCAGCCAGTCTTCTTCCGATTCTTTATTCCAGATGCCGTCAATATAACATTCACGGGAAAGACCCGCTGTTTTATATCCGTTCTGCTCTGCATATTTCATAAGAAAAGCATATGCTTCGCCGATATTTGCGTATGAACCCTTATGATAGATACTTAAGACCTTGGCCTCCGGCAGCGTTTTGAACTTAATATGTTCATCTTCTTTTCCAAATGCGTTAACGGCTTCATTATGTCTGATACGGATGTCGGTTTCTTTATACTCTCCATCGGGATATTCGCAAAACTCATACGGGGGCTCTGCGCACTTCATTCCCGGGTTCAGTTCAAGGCACTGCTGCCCCACGGACGGAATCCAATTCATGATGTCCGAATAGCTCTTAAGTACGGTTTCCGCAGTATAGACAATGGTTTCCGGGATCACTTTTTCTGTTACCTGATATTTCATTTCTTTATCCTCCATAATTGAATTGATTATGGAAAGACGAGATTCGATCAGATTCTTTTCTTTCTTCAGTGATATGATTTTCTCCTGCAGGATCCCTTTCACATCTGCACCGGCAAAAACTGCTTTAATTTCTTCAACGGACAGACCGAGCTGTCTGTATGACTTGATCTTAGCAGCAGTTTCAAGCTGTGAAGTTTCATAAAACCTGTAATTATTCCATTCGTCAACAGAAGCAGGTTTCAGAAGGCCTTCTCTTTCGTAAAACCTCAGCGCTTTGATCGTCAGATGTGAAAGCTTAGAAAACTCACCGATTTTTATCATTCTTGCAAATCTCCTTTCCACATCTGATACCCTAAGCTATCCCCTTAGGGTCGAGTCAAGCCCTTTTTTCTACTGTTCTGATATAATGTCCTTCCTGAACTGCCGAAAAAGTTGCCACCGCGCACACCGGAATCGCCAAATACTTTAGCGGGACTATGGGAAATGTCAAAGGCAGTATAAAAAGCAATCCCCCTGTCACCTTATTCATCACTGAATGAACAGCAACCAGCTTCCTTTGTGCAATCAGTGTCAAATCTCTCTCCGAATCCACTAACAGTATTCGTTCTTCGGGCTATGGTTCCGTCTATCATATCAGATAAGCCTTTGATCAGATAAAGCATATAGAATACCGGCGAAAACACCGGACAGAATAGCAGCACAATACTGATCAGTCCCCTGAATCCTGTTATTATATTTGCCATCACTTAACTCTTTGAAACATGACCGTATCTTCCTTCATTGAGATTTTTCCAACACAAAAACCATATCTTCCCGGTAAATAACTGAAACATGAGTGATTTCATTTGCTTCATCCGGATACTCTTTGTAAAAATGCACATAATACTATGAAATCCATTGCAATGCCTGCATAATCACTTCAAATTTCGTCAGGTGAATATAATGTCCGCTATTATTGGCTCGTAGTAGAATTGACTGATCGGAAAAGGTTAGATATTCCTGCATCAACGACTGCCACAAATCTTCAACTTTAACTGCAAATTCCTTTGTGGTTTGTCCGAATTCCATGATTTCTTTTATTTCAAATTCACTTTCATGGGTTATGAGTACGATGGGGATCTTTGGAAAATCCCCTTTTTCTTTTAATTGACAGATTTCTTTTTCCTCATGCGCCAGGCGATATTCCTCTAAAGCCACATCATGTAGCTCTGCCTTTGTTAATTCATCTAAAATATATTTCTTTGCCTCCGGCGAAAATTGATCGTAGTAATAAAATGGGGGAGCTTTTCTCATGATCAGTTTTATAACCAGATCAATATCTCCATTACCAAATATGCGATAGGATATATTCTGACCTTCTATCACTTTGCTTGTCAGTGATAATCCCTTTTTCATTTGTTTTGCTCCTACATTATTTTGCGAGTTAATTCTCCAACAGGTTCTTGAAAACTTTTGTAATCCGAGATTCTCCTTTGTGATTCCAAATAAACTGCACATCGCTTCCCTTTTCCGGCTTTTCCTCAAGTGAATCATCGCCCTTGGCGGGAATCAAAAGTTCCCAATAACGAACCATAAAAGTTTCATCTTCTACCGATTCAACGACTCCAAGGTGTTGCCCAAATATCTGCATAAAGCCCTCTTGTACCTTGACTCTCCGATATGCCGGAAATTCTTTGCTTATCTCCTCTAATAACTTTTCATCTTCCAGCTTTTCAAAATCTTCGCTTTCGATCAGTTTTCCCTTTATTGACTTAAACTCATCGTTCAAAGGAAGGCACATAAGCGCATCGAACGTGTTTCCCTGCGCATCAGTTAATCCATGATCTGCCCCTCTTTCAAAACCAAATCGCGGATAATAGTAAGGTTCACCCATCAGTGCAATTCCTGTGATGCCATTTTGTCGAGCAAGTTTAATGGTTTCCCTAATTAATGCTCCACCTATATCATTGCCTTCAAGCGTTGGCTCTACCGCCAGTGGACCAAAGGTGACAATTTCGTGTTTTATATCGCCATCTACAATCCATGCCTTCGTATAATACACGGCGCCTACTATCTTTCCATCAAGTTCTGCGATACGGCTGATTTCAGGGACATAATCCTTTGATTCACGGATAATACGAATCAAAAGATGTTCCGTGGCTCCGGGCCAGTATTTATTCCAAAAGCTTCGCATTGCCATAAGTTCAGTTTCTTTATAATCCTCAGGTCTCTCTTGCCTGATAATCAGGTTTTCTAACATTTTTCAACCTCCATAGTTTGTAAATAATTCAAGTATTTCCGGGTCTGCCGCATTCCGGTACTCTTGCGTAATCTAAACATAACAAACCATTTGCAAATCATACGGTTCTTCTTCTGCAATTTCCTTTATCGGACAATCTGCGAGTTCAGCTCCCATAGCTTTATAAAAAGCAATAGTTTCTTCAGATGAACATGCAGAAATATA
>JAEESA010000363.1 GCA_016286115.1 Lachnospiraceae bacterium | reverse complement strand
CCCTCGACACTTTGAACTTACTGCATAACTTGCATTACAAATATGTCCACATCTACCGACATTATTCGGATGCAAAATATATAAACCAACAATCTGTCCATCGTCTTCAGCGACTCCAGTATAACTCCGCGATTCAAAAAACTCCCGGCCTGACGCATCGTCAAGCAGATCTTCCTGAGGAAACGCTATTCCATCCTCGACAACTTCATTCCAGATTTCTATCATCTTATGAATGTGTTAGCGTCGGGCGAGATTGACCATTCAGAGTCGGGCGAAAATAGCCAATTCTCAGCCGATCTAAAACAGCCAATGCATCATCCGATCCTTTCTTAGTTTTTGACGGACAGGTTCAGATTGCTACCGGTCTCGATGGCTATAGTTTCGCACTTGCGACCTCTATAGCTCTGGCCTTTCATCATGAAAACGGTAGCGGTATCAAAGATTCGATCCAGTGAGCAAAGAAGGGACGAGTCATCGCAAAAGAACTCGCTCCACTTATCCGGCCCGATGTTGCTCGTAAGGATCATGGTGTTGGGACCTTCTTTGTTGTAACGGCGATCAATGACATCGAAGAACATCCTGGTGTTTTCTTTGCTGAAAACACACCGGCCGACTTCATCGATGATGAGACATGAAGGTTTGACCAGTCCATTGATCGTGGCACTCTCGTGGCCGTATTTCCTGGCATCCGTGAGCTTTTGATTCAGTTCAGTCGCCTTAAGAAAGTAGGTCTTATAACCCTTCAGACAACACTCACGGCCAAAGGCCATAGCAAGATGAGTCTTCCCTACACCTTGCGGTCCGATAAAGGCCAGATTTTTATGAGCGTGCAGAGCGGAAAGCGTTGAAAGCCCTCGTAAAGAGTCCACATTTTTGCCTTTTACAAGACTGAAGTCAAAACCATCAAAAGTCTTCGGTTCCTTCAAGGGAAGTCTGCTCATGCGAAGCAAAGTGGATACGATTGATTCCTGCTTTCGCCCTCTCAGATATTCAAAGGTCTTTTGGATCGCCAGAAGATCAGTCTCGGCGAATTGATTGTTCTCAGCAAAAAGAGCGAGCTCCTGAGTATAAACATCTATGCCGAGATACTCCGCACAGGCCTGGATCTGTTCAAATGCTGATTCATTCATCCCAGATGCCCTCCTTATCGAAGTTGTATCTGCTGAATGAATCATCAGCGGGTGCTTCTTTCTGCGTCATAAGAGCCTTGACCGGCATCGTCGGAAGTTCCTCCGGCTGAAGAGAAGCATACTGATCCTCACAGAAAGAGTCCCTGCGGCTCCAGGTAACGTTGTGCGTAGTAAGCTCCTGCATAAGGTCTGATGAGTAAATGTGAAGAACATACCCATCGCGCCGGATACGGCAGGTGCGTCCGGGATAGCTATAAGGTACTCCAAAACGGCGTCCCTCATAGTTTACGAAGCCATCGAAAGAGATCGCTCTTTCAGGGCACAGATATCTGGCGATCTCGATGGTCTCGGCCACGATGCCAGCAGTCAGAAGACACTGGTTACGGTGCTCCTCTTCGGGAATACAATCCACCGAGCGATGGTAGCAGTTATTCTGCGTATTACACCATCTCAGGGCTTCATAGTTCAGGTCTGTGATCTCGCGAAAAACACGGCCGGGAATAAAGTTATCCTTGATAAACCGGATGAGCCTTTCAACCTTTCCCTTTGTGAAGGGATGTCTGGGTTTGCAGAGCTTCGTCTGAAACCCGACAGCACGCATGAATGCCTCATAATCATGCTGCCAGATGGGTTTTCCTTCGAGGTCGCGCCTGATGACAACGCTTTTCATGTTGTCTGTAAGAACGTACTTCGGGATTCCCATGTAGGCGAAGGCATGCAGCATTCCGATGAAGAGATTTTCCTGTTTTGCATTGGGAAAGAACTCAACATAACGCTCTCCGCAATGGTGGCAGATCATCGCAAAACAAGCGATCTTGTACTCGCTTCCGTCGGAAGCTGTTACGTTTACAAAGCCCCAGTCCATCTGGTAGGCCTCACCGGGATCTGTCGAATATCTGCGTCCTCTGCTCCCTTGGGGCGCCACCTGCTGTCTTTTGGCAGGCACGAGGTCCTTATGGGAAGAGATATACTCCTTAACCGTTGTCAGACCACCGATATATCCGCACTCCTTCAAACGATCCATGCAGACTGAGGAGTTGGTGATACCGGAACGGAGCAATTCATCAAGGAGTCCGGAAAATCCGGACAGCACTGTGATTTCAGCTTTTCTACCGGTCAAGCCGTGTGGCTTGTCGACAAAACCATTCGCCTGAAGCCGCCTGAGCTTGGAACGGCTGATTCCGGTCCTTCGTTCGAGCTCGGCCAGGTTGACTTTGTCGAGACTGAAAGAACTGCCCTGTTCTGACTTCAATTCGTCCAGAACTTGTGCTATGATTTCAGTCAAGTCATTACGTTTTGATTCCTCCATTGTGTAGTTTAGATGATGCATTTGGCTGACATCATTCTAGCTCAAACGGATCCGAATGTAATGGCTTTTGTATTGCAGTGGTCAATTCTGTTCGGCTGAAATTGGCGATTTCTTCCCGACCTGAGAGTGGCTAATTTCTCCCGACCCTAACACCTTTGTTTACCGAATTTATAATTCTTTTTATATTATAGCAGAGAAAACAAATACAAGGAGATAAGCAGCTGTCGATCGGCACGGGGGAAA
>JAEESA010000064.1 GCA_016286115.1 Lachnospiraceae bacterium | reverse complement strand
TCGTGCCGGCCTTGATGATGTTACCTTTGTAAAGTCTGAATTTAACTTCTCCGGTCACGTATTCCTGTGTAGATACGAAAAATGCCTGCAGCGCTTCCCGAAGAGGAGTGAACCATTTGCCTTCGTAAACAAGCTGCGCGAAGCGATTCCCGAGATCTTTCTTGACCGTCATTGTTTCCCGGTCCAGGATCAGCTCTTCCAACTGCGCGTGCGCTTCCATCAGGATCGTGCCGCCGGGCGTCTCATAGACACCGCGGGATTTCATGCCCACAACGCGGTTTTCAACGATATCCACGATACCAACCCCGTTTTTCCCGCCCAACTCATTCAGCTTGCGGATGATGTCGGCGACCTTCATCTTTTCGCCGTTGACGGCGACCGGAACGCCTTTTTCAAAGGTCATGCTTACTTCCGTGGCTTCGTCGGGCGCCTCTTCCGGCGTTACGCCGAGAACCAGAAGATGCGAGTATTCCGGCGCATTTGCAGGATCCTCGAGTTCGAGGCCTTCATGGCTGATATGCCAGAGGTTGCGGTCGCGGCTGTAGCTGTTCTTTGCGTCGAACGGGAGGTCGATGCCGTGCGCGCGGCAGTATTCGATCTCGGATTCGCGGGAATCCATCGTCCATTTCGGGTCTCTCCAGGCGGCGATGATCCGAAGATCCGGAGCAAGGGCCTTGATCCCGAGTTCGAAACGGATCTGGTCATTTCCTTTGCCCGTCGCGCCGTGGCAGATCGCGGTGGCTCCTTCTTTGCGGGCGATCTCTACAAGCCTTTTTGCGATCGCGGGACGCGCCATGGAGGTGCCGAGAAGGTACTTGTTTTCATATACGGAATTGCCGAAGACGCAGGGCATGATGTAGTTTTCCGCAAAATCATCGGTGATGTCCTCGATGTAGAGCTTGGAAGCGCCGCTGCTTAATGCTCTTTCTTCGAGATGATCCAGCTCTTCCTCCTGGCCGCAGTCCACGCAAACGCAGATCACGTCGTAGTCATAGTTTTCCTTGAGCCAGGGAATGATGGCGGTGGTGTCCAGCCCGCCGGAATAGGCTAAAACGACTTTTTCTTTCATGAATATCCTTCCTTTCTGATATTTTTAGAGATTTATTACTCAACTATAGCAGAGAACAGGGGTATAAGCAATAAATCGGTTTACTTAAAATCAATAATATACTAAAATAAGTAGAAAAGTTTGTAGATTTTTTTTTGAAAGGGTGACTTTTTATGATCAAGGCGGGGATCGTGGGCGCCACCGGTTATGCCGGGGCGGAACTGGCGAGACTGCTTCTTATGCATCCGGAGGCCGAGCTGGTCTGGGCCGGCTCCAAAAGCTACGAAGGACAGCGTTTTGCCGATATTTATCGAAATATAAACGGATTTTTTGACCGGGAACTGAAGGCGGATGACTTATGGGCGATGGCGAAGGAGTGCGATGTGGTCTTTACGGCGACGCCGCAGGGCTATCTTTCGCAGAACCTGAAGAAGGAAATGCTGGAGGAAGCGCGGTTTATCGACCTTTCCGCGGACTTCAGGATCCGCGACGTGTCGGTGTATGAGGAGTGGTACCAGCTGAAGCATGGCGCGCCGGAGCTCCTTAAGGACGCGGTTTACGGGCTTTGTGAGCTGTATGAAAAGGAGATCCGAAATACCCGGTTGCTCGCGAATCCGGGGTGCTATACGACCTGCAGCATTTTGACGCTGTATCCTTTGTGCAAAGAGGGGATCCTGGATCCGTCGACGATCATCATTGACGCCAAGAGCGGTACTTCCGGGGCCGGAAGAGGGGCGAAAACGCCCAATCTTTTCTGCGAGGTCAATGAGAATGTGAAGGCTTATGGCGTGACCAGCCACCGCCACACCCCCGAGATCGAACAGGAGCTGTCCGTGGCGGCAGGGGAGGATGTCATTTTGAACTTTACCCCCCATCTCATCCCGATGAACAGAGGTATTTTGGTGACGGCATACGCAGGTACGAAAACCGGGAGCCTTCCGAGCTGGGAAGAAATTAAATCTATCTATGAAAAATATTACGGAGAGAAAAAATTTATCCGGTTTTTGGATCAAGGGGTCTGCCCTGAAACGCGGTGGGTGGAAAACAGTAACTTTGTGGATTTGAACGTGGTGCCCGATCAACGGACCGGGCGGCTGATCCTGATGGGAGCGCTGGATAATCTGGTGAAGGGCGCTGCCGGGCAGGCCGTGCAGAACATGAACCTGATGTTTGATCTGCCGGAGACCATGGGGCTTGCGCAGGCGCCGCTGTTTCCGTGAGTATCGTTACTGTTCACATGTGAGAGTTGGAACCGGATCCACATAATTAATGGTGTTTTATGGAAGAAGAGTTTTTAGTTCGGATAATGAAAGAAGAGGACTACGAGGCGGTTCATGACCTGTGGATGGACATCGAAGGGCTCGGGATCCGCTCGATCGACGATTCGAAGGAGGGGGTGATCCGGTTTCTGAGAAGAAATCCCAAAACCTCCGTCGTGGCAGAAGACAAGGCTACGGGGCGGATCATCGGCGCGATCCTGTGCGGGCATGACGGAAGGATCGGAACACTCTACCATGTCTGTGTGGAAAAGGAGTTTCGACGACATGGCGTGGGACGGACCATGGCGGTGTTCGCGATGAAGGCTCTGCAGGAGGAAGAGATCACGAAGGTGAGCCTGATCGCGTTCCGGAAGAACGGGGGAGGAAACGCTTTCTGGAAGAGCGTGGGCTGGACCCTCCGAGAGGACCTGAATTATTATGACTTTGTGTTGAACGAAGAGAATATTACAAAATTTAATGGAGAATAAATATTTATGAAATTCATTGAAAATGGGACAGTTGTAAATCCGAAAGGTTTTCGAGCAGCTTCCGTGGCTGCCGGAATCCGCTACAAAGACCGCGAAGATATGGCAATTTTGGTCTCAGAAAAGCCGGCATATGCTGCGGGAACGTTCACTTCAAACCGGGTAAAAGCGGCGCCGGTCTTATGGGATATGCATATCGTGAATGACGCGGGAATGGCGCAGGCAGTAGTGGTGAACGCCGGAATTGCGAACGCCTGCACCGGGGACGAAGGCTATCAGATCTGCGCAAAGACCGCAGATGCGGTGGAACGGGCGCTTTCGATCCCCTTTGAGATGACGCTTCTCGGGTCCACGGGTGTGATCGGGATGCAGATCCCTGCGGATAAGATCGAGAAAGGGGTCGCGGCGATGGCGGACCTTCTTTCCGATGAACCGGAGGCGGGACATAAGGCAGCCCGCGCGATCATGACGACGGACACCCGTCCGAAGGAGGCTGCGGTCTCCTTTGAGGTCGGTGGGAAGACCGTAACAATTGGCGGGATATGTAAAGGTGTCGGCATGATTCACCCGGACATGTGTACGATGCTCTGCTTCCTGACGACGGACTGCAATATCGACAGAGGCCTTTTACAGGAGGCGCTTTCGGAAGACGTGAAAGAGACCTATAATATGATCTCGGTGGATGGAGACACCTCTACGAACGATACTTGTCTGCTCCTGGCGAACGGGATGGCGGAGAACCCTGAGATCACAGAAAAGAATGAAGACTATGAGAAGTTCTGCGAGGCGCTGCATGCCATAAACCGGCATTTTGCGAGGCTGCAGGCCGGCGACGGAGAAGGCGCCACGGCGCTTCTGGAGGTGCAGGTCAAAGGCGCCGCAGGGCATGAAGAGGCGAAGAAACTGGCGCGTTCGGTCGTGAGCTCAAGCCTTGTGAAGGCAATGATCTACGGGCATGATCCGAACTGGGGAAGGATCATGTGCGCCCTTGGATATGCGGGCGTGGACTTTGATCCGTATCAGGTGGACCTTTGCTATAAGAGCAAGGCAGGCGAAGTGATCGTTGCGAAGAACGGAATCACGACGGGATATTCGGAGGAATTAGCCTCGAAAATCCTTTCTGAACCGGAGGTAACTGTGATCTGTGACCTTAAAATGGGAGACGGTTATGCCGAGGCGTTTGGATGTGACCTCACCTATGATTATGTGAAGATCAACGCGGACTATCGGTCTTGATAAAATCTGCAGGAGGAAAATTATGAAAAAGAATGGATTAAAACGAAAACTGACAGCTGCTTTGTGTGCCGGACTGACCGCATCCATGTTTGCATTCCTCGGAGGCTGCGGCTCCGACTATGATTATGACTATGGGCGAAAGTCCCTGGAAAGCTCTTATGCCAATTCCGCGGGAGCCTATGCCGCGGAAGAGGCGATGGACGGGTACTATGATGAAGCCGCGTACGGAGATTTAGAGGCACCGGAAATGGCGGAAGCGGGTTCTACGGGAGAGGCGCCGACGGTCGAGGAAGGGGCCGGCGTTTCCAGCAGAAAGCTGATCCGCACGATCAATATTGACGCCGAGACAGAGGAATTTGACGCGCTGATCGCGGATGTCAAGGCCAGGACAAACGCGGCGGGAGGATATATCGAAAGCTCCTCGATGTCCACAGATGACTATTCGTACTATGAAGAAAATGAGCAGCTGCCGGCGCTTCGGACCATGAACATGACGATCCGCATTCCGGCGGACCATCTGGACGAGTTTTTGAACAGCGTGTCCAGCCGGCTGAACATTCTTTCCAGAACCGAGAACGTGGATGATGTTACTTTAAACTACGTGGATATGGAAAGCCACAAGAAGGCGCTGAAAGAGGAGCAGGACCGGATCTTAAAGCTCATGGAAGAAGCGGGCACGCTGGATGAACTGATCATTCTGGAGCAGCGCCTCACCGAAGTGACCTATCAGCTGGAAAGCATTGAGTCACAGCTCAGAACCTATGATAATCTGGTGGATTACAGCACAGTTTATCTCTCCGTTGACGAAGTGCGTGTGCTTACGCCGGTTACGGAAGAGACCGCTTCCCAGAAGATCTCGAGAGGCTTTTCGGAGCGCATGCAGGCTATCGGAAACGGCTTCAAGAACTTCGGGATCTGGTTCGTGATCCATATCGTTGATATTCTGATCATAGTCGGGGTGATCATTGTGATCCTGATCGTGATCCGCGCTGCGATCAAAGCAGGGGAAAAGAAGTTCAAGCAGAACGAAGAAAAACGCGCGCAGAAGGAAGCGGAAGAAGCTGCAAAACGCGCGGCAAATCCGATGCCGCCGGTGCGTCCGGCGTCGCCGGTACCGGGGCAGGCTTCCATGCAGGCTCAAGCGACGGGACAGCCGCAGCCTCAGCCTCAGCCGAGACCGGGGAACGCGTTCCAGCAGAGAATGCGCAGAAACGCACAGCAGCCGCAGCAGCAGGCGCCGGGACAGCAGGTTCCCACACCACAGCCGATGCCGCAGCCGGGACAGCAGGCGAGCGCACAGCAGCCGATGCCGCCGCAGAGCGCGCTGCAGACATTTGCGCAGAAGCCGGCGCAGACACAGCCGCAGGATACCAATGCGGCCGGAAAAACAGCAGATCCCGGGAACGCCGGAGGAAAGGATGTTAAATAAAATTGATCATGAAAGATAACCCGGACAGCCGGGAAATGGAAGAAGTACTGAAAAAAGCCGAGGTGCTGGTGGAGGCGCTGCCTTACATCCAGCGCTTCAACCGGAAGATCATGGTGGTAAAATACGGCGGGAGCGCCATGCTGGACGACGATCTGAAGCGGAGCGTGATCCAGGATGTGACGTTATTAAAACTCGTCGGATTTAAGCCGATCATCGTGCATGGCGGAGGCAAGGAGATCTCCACCTGGGTCAAAAAAACCGGGATGACGCCGGAATTTGTGAATGGGCTTCGGGTGACGGATGAGGCGACGATGGAGATCGCCGAGATGGTTCTGAACCGCGTGAACAAGTCCCTTGTGCAGATGGTGCAGGAGCTTGGAGTCAGGGCGGTCGGGATCAGCGGAAAGGACGGCGGGCTCCTGAAGGTGGAGAAGAAGCTGTCGGACGGGAAGGACATCGGTTTTGTGGGTGAAGTGACCGATGTGGACCCCAAGGTGCTCTATGACCTTTTAGAGCGGGATTTCCTTCCGATCGTGTGCCCGATCGGTTTGGACAAGGACTATCAGACCTACAATATCAATGCCGATGACGCGGCCTGTGCGATCGCAAAGGCGTTAAACGCCGGAAAACTGGCGTTTTTGACGGATATAGAGGGTGTATATAAGGACCCGGAGAACAGGAAGTCCCTGATCTCCGAGTTGTCGGTCGCCGAGGCCGGCGAACTGATCGGTAACGGAGTGATCGGCGGCGGCATGCTGCCGAAGCTTAATAACTGTATTGACGCGATAGATAATGGAGTTTCCCGTGTCCATATCCTGGACGGAAGGATCCCGCACTGTCTTTTGCTAGAGTTCTTCACAAACCGAGGGATTGGAACCGCTATTATCGGCGATACGGAGGAAAGGTATTATCATGACTAAGGAAGAACGGATCGAACAGACGGAGAAGGCTCTGGTCCATACGTACGTAAGGTTTCCGCGGATTTTTGAGCGCGGGCAGGGCGTCAGGCTTTATGATACGGAGGGAAAAGAGTATCTGGATTTTGCCTCCGGGATCGGCGTGATGGGCCTGGGTTACGGTAACGAGAAGTTAAATGAAGTTTTGAAAAATCAGGTCACTCTTTTGACCCATGTTTCAAATCTTTTTTACACCGTACCGTGTGCTGAAGCAGCAGAAAAAGTCTTAAAAAATAGCGGCATGGATCGCGTTTTCTTTACAAACAGCGGCGCGGAAGCCGTAGAAGGCGCGCTGAAAGCGGCGCGGAAGTACTATTACACAAAAACGGGAGAAGCCGGCGGCGAGATCATCGCCATGGAAGAAAGTTTTCACGGGCGGACGATGGGCGCGCTTTCGGTGACCGGGAAAGAGGCCTACCGGAAACCGTTCGAGCCGTTGATCGGCGGAGTGCATTTTGCCAAATATAATGACCTTGACAGCGTGAAGGCGCTGGTGAACGAAAAGACCTGTGCGATCATTCTGGAAACCGTGCAGGGAGAGGGCGGGATCTTTCCGGCTGAGAAGGATTTCTTAAAGGGAATCAGGGAATTATGCGATGAAAAGGACATTCTGCTGATCCTCGATGAGATCCAGTGCGGCATGGGACGGACAGGAGATATGTTTGCATGGCAGACATTGGGCGTCCGGCCGGATATTATGACCGTAGCGAAGGCTCTGGGCTGCGGCGTGCCGGTGGGAGCGTTCTTAATGACAGAAAATGTGGCGCAAAAATCCCTTGCACCGGGGGATCATGGAACAACATATGGCGGCAATCCTTTCGTGACTTCTGCGGTCGCAGCCGTGCAGGATATCTATGAAGAAGAAGGAATTCTGGATCACGTGAAAGAGATAACTCCAGTATTGACGGAAACTCTTGATAAAATTAAGGATAAATTTGATTTTATTACCGCCCATCGGGGCCTTGGCCTGATCCGCGGTCTGGAGTTCGCATCCTCCCCCTCTTCGGTGGTCTCGGCTGCCCATGAGGAAGGATTGATCGTGATCTCTGCCGGCCATAATGTGATCCGGTTCCTGCCTCCTCTGATCATCACCAAAGAGGATGTGAAGGAGATGGAGGAGAAGCTCACGCGGGCGCTGGCGAGTTATACGTCGTAAAATTTGTTTTGTAGCAGCCAGGATCCAACTTGTGAGACACATCATCGAAAAAGTTCATATTGAACTTGTCGAAAAAAAGGACTAAGATTAAAGAAGCACTGGGAGTTCTCCTTTACGCAGATAACAATCAGTAAAGGAGAAAAAATGAAAAACAGAAAAGAGAAAATTCGACCCTTTCTGGCAGGGGTTATGATCATGTGCCTTTTTGCCGGAGGATGCGCCGGAGAAGAGGAGACATATTTTTCGAGAGCGGACGCTTCGACAGAGCTCGAAACGGAGTCCGAAACGGTTTTCGAAAAAAGTTACGAAAACGAAAATCCGGACAAAAAAGTTTTCGTAAACGGAACGGAAGGTTCTTCGGAGGAGACGGTGAACGTCAGAGAAGATGCTTTGCCGGAGACGATTCAGGTGTTTGTCTGCGGGGCGGTAAAAGTACCCGGCGTTTATCCATTGCCTTCGGATGCGCGTGTCGTTGCGGCGATCGAGGCAGCCGGCGGGATGACAGATGAGGCTTCCGTGGATGCGCTGAACCAGGCCGCGCCCCTTTCGGACGGGGAAAAGGTCTATGTGCCCAGAGAAGGGGAAGAGATTAATGACATTGATATAGGAAGTTTCTCTGTTTCTGAGAATGGTTCTGCCGTCTCTGTAGAAGCGGATGACGGAAAGATCAATATCAATACTGCGGATCAAAAGGCCTTGATGACGCTGCCGGGGATTGGGGAATCGAAGGCATCAGCGATCATCGCCTACCGGGAACAGCATGGGGCGTTCTCGGCGATCTCGGATATTAAAAACATAACCGGGATCAAGGATGGGGTCTTTAATAAGATACAAGATTATATTAAGGTTTAATATAAGGGGAGAAAAATGGCAAAGGTTCTGGTGGTTGACGACGAAAAGTTGATCGTAAAGGGAATCCGTTTTAGTCTGGAACAGGACGGGATGGAAGTTGACTGTGCATACGACGGAGAGGAAGCCCTTTCTTGTGCAAAGGAAAATCAGTATGATCTGATCCTTCTGGATCTCATGCTTCCGAAGCTGGACGGGCTGCAGGTTTGTCAGCAGATCCGCGAATTCTCCAATGTGCCGATCATCATGCTGACGGCGAAGGGCGAGGATATGGACAAGATCCTCGGGTTGGAGTACGGGGCAGACGATTATATCACAAAACCCTTTAATATTCTGGAGGTCAAGGCCAGGATCAAAGCCATTATGCGGCGGTCTTCTTCTCATGCCGAGAAGGAGGAACAGTCCCATGTCATCGAAAATGGGGATCTGAAGCTGGATCGTGACAGCCGCAGGCTCTTTATATTGGGAAGAGAAGTGAACCTTACCGCTAGAGAATTCGACCTGCTTGAACTTCTGGTAACCAACCCCAACAAGGTCTACAGCCGTGAAAACCTGCTGAATCTGGTCTGGGGCTTTGAATATCCGGGGGATGTCCGGACGGTGGATGTGCATGTCCGGCGCCTTAGGGAAAAAATTGAAGATAATCCGAGCGAACCCAAATATGTTCACACCAAATGGGGCGTGGGCTACTACTATTCTGGAAATTAAGTCATGGGTAAAAAAATCAGAGGCTTTTTCAGGAGCTTTGTCTTCCGGCTTGTGATCCTGTTGATCGCGATCGGGATCATCCCGTCCGCGATCCTTTTCACTATACTTCTTCGGACCTATCAGAGCAGGTCTGTCGATCTGAAAACCATCGAGATTTTAAATCAGGCTAAAATTTTGGCCAATACCATCTCTACCGAGGAATATCTGCAGAATCCAAAGAACCCCGGTATTGATTCACAGCTGACGCTGTTGTCGAAGATCTACGACGGGCGCGTCATTGTTGTGAACCAGGCTTGCCGCGTGGTGAAGGATACCTATGATATGGACCGTTATAAGACCATTATCTCGCAGGAGGTCATGCGGTCCTTCCGTGGGGAAGAGGTGACAAACTACGACGCGGAGAACCGTTATATCGAGCTGACCGTGCCCGTTGCCGGGATGGCGGATGGGGCGGACGAACCGGGGGTGAGCGGTGTTCTGATGGTCAGCGTGTCCACCGACACGGATGCCTTAAACTACAGCTACCTCGAGCGGACCGGGATCATGATCCTTTTGACGACGCTGATGGTGCTGGTGCTCTTGTCCGTGATCATCGCGATCGAAATGGCGGCGCCGTTTAAGCGGCTTTCGGGCGCCATCCACGATTTTCACGCGGGGATGGAAAACGAGGTGCTGTCGGTAAAGGGGCATACGGAGGTGCAGGAGCTGACGGAGCGGATCAACAGCATGACGGCTTCGATGAAGGTGCTGAACGATTCCCGCCAGGAATTTGTTTCCAACGTGTCCCATGAATTAAAGACACCTTTAACTTCTATGAAAGTTCTCGCGGATTCGCTTAACGGACAGGAAAGTGTGCCGATCGAGCTGTACCAGGAATTCATGGCGGATATCACGGTCGAGATCGACAGAGAGAATAAGATCATTTCGGATCTGCTTTCCCTGGTCAGGATGGACAAGGCCGCTGCGGACCTTTCGGTCACGAGCGTCAACATCAACGACCTCGTGGAGATCATTCTGAAGAGATGCAAGCCGATCGCCGACAAACAGGGAGTGGAGCTGGTGTTTGAAAGCTTCCGGCCTGTGACGGCCGAGATCGATGAGGTCAAGATGTCGCTGGCGATCTCGAACCTTGTGGAGAACGCGATCAAGTACAACCGGACGGAAGGCGGATACGTGCATGTCTCGCTGAACGCGGATTACCAGTTCTTCTATGTGACCGTGGAGGACAACGGGATCGGGATCCCGGAGGAGTCGCAGGATCATATCTTTGAGAGATTCTATCGCGCCGACAAATCCCATTCCCGGGAGATCGGCGGTACGGGGCTCGGCCTTGCGATCACCCGGAGCGCGATCCTTATGCACCGGGGCGCCATTAAACTGCACAGTGTGGAGGGCGAGGGCACCACATTTACGATCCGGGTGCCTCTGAACTATATTGAATCATGAAAAGAAACAGTAAATTAATCTTAGAATTAAAAAAAGTGGTCAGCCTGGCGCTGGGCTTTTTCCTGCTCTTTTTGGTGTCTGCAGGCGCTGTGGGCTGCGGGAAGCAGGAGGAAGGGATCCCGACCGGGACGGCCGTGTATTATCTCAATAAGGACCAGGACAGCCTGCTGGCGCGGAGCTATGACCCGGTGGCGACGGAGACTTCGGACCAGATCGAAGAGCTTTTGGGCAAGCTCTATGAGACGCCGGACAACGTGGAGCTTCACCGCGTGCTGAATGAGGGCGTGGAAGTGACCAATTATGAGCTTTCCGGGAACCAGCTCAGCCTGACCTTTAATGAGGAATACTTAAAACTTGATTCAATGAAAGAAATTTTAACCCGTGCCGCAGTGGTGAAGACATTGACATCCATTCCCGGGGTCCTTCGTGTGACCATTAACGTGGAAGGGGAGCCGCTGACGGACGCGCTCGGAAACACGATCGGGGCCATGACCAACGACACCTTTGTGCTAAACCCGGGAGAGCAGATCAATTCCTTCCAGGAGGCCGTTGTGACGCTGTATTTCTCCAATCTCGAAGGGGACGGGCTGGTCATGGAGACCCAGCAGGTGCATTACAGCAGCAATATCTCGATGGAAAAGCTGATCATTGAAAGGCTTTTAGCCGGGCCGCTCTCCGAGAACGCCAAGTCCGCGATCCCGCCCGGAACGCAGGTTTTGTCTGTGACGGCGGCGGATAACGTCTGTTATGTGAACTTTGACGATGCGTTCCGCAATCAGGACTATGAGGTGCAGGAGGCCGTGGTGATCTATTCCATCGTGGATTCTTTGCTGACCCTCGATGACATCAACAAGGTCCAGATCATGATCAACGGGGACACGAGCGGCACCTACCGCGGCCGTTTCCCGCTGTCTACGCAGTATGAGAAGGACCTGAGCCTTGTGGAGCAGTGATCTTCCGGCGCCAACACCAGCGCCGGCGCCAAAACCAACATCAGCTCCGGTGCCAGTACCGGTTTTACTCCGGCGCGTTGGCAGGGTTACAGAAATGCGTTGTGAAATGTATAGCGACATTATTATATTATAATTCAATAAGGAGGTAACATTCTGAAAAACGGAGGCCGCACAGCGGTTCACGTTTGTCTCATGTTCCTCTTCGGTATTCTTTCTTACCAGGAGAGGAGTCTTTTTGCAATTCTTGTTACATCTGTATTTATCTTAATTCTATTCTTAAAAATCAGGAAAAATAGACGAAATAATTTTAAAAGAGGGACGATCTATATTCTGTTGCTTTTGGCATGTTTCTTTCTGGGAATGGCGAGAAGCGTTTGCTTTGAGACGGCGAAGAACCAGCGAAGAAGTCAGCTTTCGGACGGGGAAAATATCTTATGCTCCGGCCGGATCCTGCATAAAGAGAAGAAAAACGATAAAACTCTGTACACACTTCAAAAGCCTTCCCTCAAAGGGAAGAGCACATCTTTTCATCACGCGATCCTTTACCTCGATTCCGGGGATTATTACATCGGTGAGACCATTTTGGTATACGGGACCGTAAAACTGCCTGCATCGGCCGAAAATTACGGGAATTTTGATCAGAAAAGCTATTATGACGCCTTGGATACGGACTTTTTATTTTACGGGAAAGAAGTGAGGGCGGCAACGGGAACAAAAAACCCCGTCCGCTATGCGCTGGGCCGCTTCTCGGAGACCATGGAGGAAACCTACCGGACCCTGCTCCCGGAAAAGGAGGCGGGCCTTCTTTCGACCATGGTGCTCGGAAACAGGGGCAGTCTGGATCCGGAGATCAAAGAACTGTACCAGAACGCCGGAATTTCGCATATTCTTGCCATTTCCGGCCTGCACATCTCAATGATCGGGATGTTATTATATCGTATTTTAAGAAAGTGCAGAATGCCTTTCCTTGCATGCGCTTTTGCCGGAGGAACACTGATCCTCCTCTATGCGGAGATGACGGGGCGGAGCCCGTCCGCATTCCGCGCAGCGTTCATGTTCACGCTCTCGGTCTTTGCGCCGGCCTTGAAGCGGAGCTATGATCTGTGGACGGGGTTAGCCTTGTCCGCGCTGCTCCTGTTGGCGGAAAACCCCGAAGTTACAAGGAATACGGGCTTTGTATTCTCGTATCTGGCGGTGCTTGGGATCGCCTCGGCCGGGAAAAGTATAGAAGAAATGCTGCACCAAAGGAGGGTGAAAAAGGCGAATAAAGGGTTAAAAGAAGATTTGAAAAATATAATAAAGTCAAGAATGAAGGGATTTCTTGAGACGGCATCGGTTTCTTTTGGCGTACAGCTCACGACGCTGCCGCTGGTGATGCAGGTTTATTACTCTTTTCCCCTCTATGCGGTCGTTTTGAACCTTCTTGTGCTGCCTTTGACAGGTATTTTATTAATTACAGGTTTAATAGGTGGAATTTTTGGATCGTTAGCATTATATGGTGGCATATTGCCTGTTTGGCTCAGTGAGAAAATTTTATTTATTCCTAAATTAATATTTGGGCTCTATGAGAGGCTCTGTAGGGCATTTTTATCAATTCCAGGTTCAACTTTAGTGTGTGGAAAACCGGAAGAATGGATGGTGATCCTGTATTTCCTCTTGCTTTTGTCAAGTTTCTTTCTTTTTTATAAGAAAAGGAAGAAATTCGCTGCGCTGTTCCCGCTCGGAGGGCTGATCCTTCTGGGTTTTCTCTCCGGATACCGTGGGTTTGAGCTTTCCATGCTCTCGGTGGGGCAGGGAGACGGGCTTTATCTGCAGGCGGACAGCGGGGAACACTGCATGATCGACGGCGGAAGCTCTGATGTGAAGGGGCTGTATCAATACCGGATCGAGCCGTTTTTACGGGCGATGGGCGCGGATCATGTTGACTGGTGGTTCGTAAGCCACGCGGATAACGACCATATCAGCGCTCTGAAGGAGGCGATGGAAGAGGGGCTCATTATCCGGCATCTTGTGTTCTCAAAATATATCCTGCAAGATGAGGCGTTTCATGAATTAAAGGGAATGGCCAAAGACAGAGGAATTCCGGTTCATATGATGGAACCGGGAG
>JAEESA010000362.1 GCA_016286115.1 Lachnospiraceae bacterium | reverse complement strand
AACGGTATCTTCCATCCGTAATGAAATATTCTTGTCTCCGATGGAAAGACTTACATTTTTCTCTTCATCATCACCGCAGATTTTTTCAATATCGTTGAGGGAATAGCCCGGAACGACGAAGCTGCAGCTGTCCATTTCGCTGCCGCTGATTTTTTCCGATCGCTTTGCAAGCCTGTACCCGTCAACGGAAACCAGTGTGAGGACATCTCCTTCGATTTCGAAGAGCGTGCCGGTATAAATAGGTCTGGCATCGTTATCCGAAACAGCAAAAATCGTCTGGTTGATCATGCTTTTCAGCGTGCTCTGCGGGATAACAGCCGAACTTTTTTCCTCGATTTCCGGGAGTTCCGGATAATCTGCCGCCTCGATTCCCTTGATATTGAACTGTGATCTGCCGCATTTTACACTGATGTTTTCGTTTTCATCGGTCTTCACGGTTACGTTTCCGTCCGGCATGCGGCGGAGCATTTCACAGAGAAGCCGTGCATTCACGACGATCCGGCCCATTTCTTCGATTTCCGCATCGATCTGTGTGTAAATGCCTTTTCGAAGATCATATCCTGTGATCTGGAGTTTTCCGTCCTTTATTTCCAGAAGAAGTCCTTCCAGAGCGGAAATGGGGCTTTTGGAGGCGGAAGCTCTTGCACAGACCTGGCAGGATGTCTGGAGTACATTCTTATCGCATACGAATTTCATGATTGATCCTCCTGATGTTATATATATAAATAAGTGATATTTTTCAGTAGTAATAGCAGTAGAGATTTTTTTTGTGGAAAAGTGACTGGAAGGGTTGCAGCGGCAGAGAATCGGATGTGGAGAAAAATGTTTCCGAAAAAACGGGTTTTGAACAGGGAAGGGAGAAATAAAAACGTCCACAGAAAACATCCGTCTTTCCACATCTGTTTTGTGGAAAATCAGACGGAGTTGATGTTGGAGGTAATGTCCCGGATGGTGCTGGCCATTTCAGGATCTGCGGTAAGGAGATCCTCGATTTTTCGGATCGAGGTGAGCACGGTGGAATGGTTGCGGTCCTCATATTCCGCTCCGATGTCCTTCAGGGAGAGATTTGTGAGGGAACGCATCAGATACATGGAGATCTGGCGGGCCGTCGCAGTATTCTTTGCTCTGTTCTGCCCGCGTATATCCTTCTCATCGAGTCCGAAATAACGGGCTGTCTCCCGGATAATGATCTCGGGTTTCGGAATGTATGTTCCCGTACGGATCACATCGGCGATGGCGCGTTTGACGGATTCCGGCGTGATCACATCATTGAGGATCTCCTTGTAGGCTGTCAGGCGCTTTACGACACCTTCCAGCTGGCGGACGTTCGCAGTGATGTTTTCGGCAATGTAGAGGACGGCGTCGTCCGAAAGGACCAGACCGAACTGGGCGGCTTTGTTTTTGGTGATCGCCATGCGCGTTTCCAGATCGGGCGGCTGAATATCCGCCATCAGACCGCCTTCAAAACGGGTGCGCAGCCGGTCGTCAAGGAGGGACATCTCAATCGGAGGCCGGTCGGATGTGATCACGATCTGATGTCCGGCTTCGTAGATATTGTTGAAGGTGTGGAAGAACTCTTCCTGAGTCTGCTGCTTTCCGGCAATGAACTGGATATCATCGACCAGAAGAAGATCGACATTCCGGAAGTTTTCCCGGAACTTGTCCATGGTCTGGGTCTGGATGGAACGGACAAGCTGATTTGTAAAATCGTCGCCCTTTATATAGGCCATGGTTTTTGACGGGTCATTTTCATGGATCGCCTGACCGATCGCAAGGAGAAGGTGGGTTTTGCCCAGACCGGAATTCCCGTAGATCATCAGAGGGTTGTACTGGGAGTCACCGGGGTTCGCCACAACGGCTTTTGCGGCTGCATGAGCGAATTTGTTGGAATTTCCAACGATGAAACGGTCAAAGGTATACCATTCGATGCCGGGGATCGGGGAATCGGTCTCTTCCTTTTTTTCGTAGCCCTCGTCGCCGGCCAGGATCGTAAGATCAAAATCGCAGGAGAAGATGTCTGTAAGGATCTCCTTGATTTTTTCCGAAAATCGGGAGGATATGATGGAGCGTTTGAATTCAGAAGTCGTATGGATGACAAGCGAACAGTTGTCGAGCGTGACCGGCGTGCAGTCTGCGAACCAGGTATTGATTGCCGTCGGGGTGATCTGCTGGGAAAGCTGTTTTAAAACTTCATCCCAGATATCGTTCAGAGAATTCATACCATACCTCCCTGTAATAGGATATATACAGCCAATATAACTGAATTATTATATCAGAAAACAGCCTCTTCCGCAAGAACTAAATATAATAAAGTAGAAAGGAAACAGGGTCTGCAAAAAAGCAGACCCTGTTGTTCATAAAGCGGGAGGGCTTATTTTTTCGGGACCAGAACGGCGGTTCCGCCCATGTAGGGACGGAGCACCTCCGGGATGTCCACGCTGCCGTCTGCCTGAAGATGATTCTCCAGAAAGGCGATCAGCATGCGCGGAGGGGCAACGACCGTGTTGTTGAGAGTATGAGGCAGATACATTTTTCCGTCTGCGCCTTTCACGCGCATTTTCAGCCGTCTTGCCTGTGCGTCTCCGAGATTGGAGCAGGAGCAGACTTCAAAGTATTTCTGCTGGCGGGGGCTCCAGGCCTCGATGTCGCAGGATTTCACCTTCAGGTCCGCCAGGTCGCCGGAGCAGCATTCCAG
>JAEESA010000361.1 GCA_016286115.1 Lachnospiraceae bacterium | reverse complement strand
CCAGCCAGATCAGCAGGGTCGGCTTGAAATTCTCCTTAAAGGAGCGGAAATATTCCTTCAGAAGATACCCGTGATCCCGCTTCACCACCTTCTGCACCGTGTAATACAGAGCGGTCCCGCTGGTTCCGATCGTCACCACCGGGATGCAGGTCAGCACAAAGACAATGCTCAGGATAATAATATCCGCCATTTTATTCAAAAACCGAAACAGAGCCCCTGCGGCTCCTCCTTTTTCCATTATCCCTTCCTCCCAAAGAGTTTTCTCACTCCGCGCATAAACGCCCAGGCCGCCGGCCGAAACGGCAGCGCCAGGAGCCAGAGTCCCGAATAGACCCGGTAAAGTACGTTCTTCGTGGTATGGTTCTTTCCTTTCCGGACATAGCCGACGAGCCTTCCGGCCACCGCGCTCTCCGGCAGCGGGCCTTCGATCTCGGTCTGATTATCCCCGGTAAAGTAAAGCCCCTCCGGCTTTCTTTTCACCAGCCGGTGCAGGATCAATATACTTCCCGGCCGCCGGTACAAAAGCACATCGCCCTTCTTAAAAGGCTTCTCTCCAACCGGCGCGACCACGACCTGGTCCCTCCCCCCGATGATCAGGGGATACATAGACCAGCCTGTGGGCGGGAACTGCACGGTGTTCCCCTCCCGTAAAAGTTTTTCAACGTCCTGCTTTTCTTTCATTTCCATCTTCTCAGCTCACGGAAAATTCATTATAATACAAACGAATCAAATATGCTATAACTATTTCATTCCCTTCGCAAACACCCTGCGCATGAGGGAAGCACGGGATAACGAAACATGAGGTATCAACATGAAGCGATCCGCAGATTACATCTTAACAGAGCTTGCAGGCTCCCCGTATTTATGCCCTGTCGGACAGGGCGTTGTGAAACGCAGGCGCCATCTGGCTTTGAACCGCACGAGTCTTTTTCTGTGGAAAAGCCTGGCCGGAAATGAGGACTTTTCTTCGCTCACAAAGGATGAAGCCGCGCGGTTCCTGGCCGATTCTCTGCAGAAAAACGAACACGACCTTCCGCCGGTTGAAGAGCTGGTTCAGGATATGCATTCCTTCCTCGATACCATGCTTCGCTTCGGCGTTCTGGAAGAGGAAACCGTTCCGGTTCTCCCGCCCTCATCCTGGTTTCGGATCGGCCGGGTCATACTGAAGGTGGAAGGGAAACCATATCTTCTGACCGGGGAAATGGAGCCGTTTCGGATCAACGGTCCGGCTGTACCGGATCTTATTGTCTCCTTCGAGGATCCACTGCTGATCAGGGATCCGGAACTTCAGATCGTCCGGATCGATGAAGGCTTTCTGTTTCAGTTTCCCGATTCCGTACGGATCGAATCCATCCGTATGTCCGCAGACGGAAAGCAAGCCTTTGTCCGTTTATGCGGATTCGAAGATACGCTCATGCAGGACGATCTTTTTCACGCCCTGCGTCTTCTTGTTTCCTATACGGCGCAAAAAAAGAAAGAACTATTTCTTCACTCCGCTTCTCTTCTCTATAAGGGAAAAGCCTGGCTGTTCTCGGCGCCTTCCGGCACAGGAAAATCCACGCATACCGCGCTTTGGAAGAAACTGTTTTCGAATGAAGTCGAAGATATCAATGGGGACTTAAATCTCCTCTCTTTGAATGAAAACAGTTCGGTTTCGGTCGAAGGAATCCCCTGGAACGGCACCTCCGGAATTTATCGCAACGGTGAGTTCCCGTTGGGCGGTATCGTATTTTTGCATCAGGCCGCTGAAAACCATGTCGGGAAGTTGAGCTCCAAAGAAGGCTGCCTTGCCCTGCTCCAGCGCATCATTTCGCCCTTTTGGACAAAGCCGCTTCTGGAAAAGAATATCGCTCTGGTTGAAAAGATCGCAGACGCTGTTCCCATGTTTTCTTTGTCCTGCACAAAAGACGATGAAGCCGCGATCCTGATGCGCAAAAAGATCGACGAGCTGACTTAGAAATCTTTGATCATCTTATCCACTTCTTCTCCGGTGAGCTGCGTGCATCCCTTGTCGCGGATCGCATAGACCCGTTTACATAAGGTCAGCACGGTCGGCCTGTGGGTCGTAACGATGCAGACCCGCGGATAGGTATCCGCCATAATATTCTTTAATACATTCCGTTCTGTCGCCACATCCAGAGCCGAGCTTGCTTCATCCAAAAGCAATATCGGCGCTTTCCGAAGCAGAGCTCTCGCGATCGCAAGACGCTGCCCCTGCCCTTCCGAGAATCCGCCGCCACGTTCCTTCACTTCGCTGTCAATGCCATCCGGCAGTTTTTCGATGAAATCCCAGGCACAGGCCATCTTAAGCGCCTCAATGATCTCCTCATCCGTAGCATCCTGTTTCACATTGGTCATGTTGCTCCGAATCGTACCGCTCATCATCGTATTGCCCTGCGGCACATAGGAGAAGAACTGCCGCATATAAGGCGCCAGCGCCATGTGTTCTCCGTCCTTTGCCTCAATGCGGATCTCGCCTTTTTTCGGCGGCATGAGTGCAAGAAGCAACCGCAGCATTGTCGTCTTTCCTTCACCGGAGGGTCCCACCAGTCCGATGATCTCATGGGGACTCGCATGAAAGCTGGCCGCGGAGAATACTTCATTTCCATTGCGGTAGTTATAGCTGACATTGTCCACTGCAAGGGATACGCCCTCCGCGCGATGCGCTTCGAGGAAGTTTTTTGCCTCAGGATATTTCGAATAATCCTCCCGTG
>JAEESA010000360.1 GCA_016286115.1 Lachnospiraceae bacterium | reverse complement strand
ATCACGAAAAAGATCAGCCCGGGCATGGGCGTTTTATGGGTGCTCGCTTCGTTCGTAATTTTTATCAGCGCCTTTCTTCCGGTATGGCAGAACTGGGTGAGGCTCGTCAGCGTGAATGTGACGATCATGGTGTTCATATTGGGCTTTGTCTTTTTGATAGGCTTGTTTCTGGTCTGTCTGTCGGTCTCCAATCTAATGGCAAAGAACAGGGAACTCGCCATGCAGGTGTCGCTTTTGAATCAGGAAAATGAGCAGATCTTAAAGGCGCTGGAAGAGCTTGAAGAAAGGGTAAAGGAATGAAAAAGAAAGTCCTTTTCGTGATCAATACATTGGGGCTGGCCGGGGCGGAAACGGCGCTTTTGAATCTCTTATCCCGCTTCCCGAAGGAGGGGTACCGGATCGATCTTTTTGTGCTGATGGCACAGGGGGAATTGAAGAACAGGATCCCGGAGCATGTGAACCTTTTGAACCCTTCCTTTTCGACGGAAATGATCCATTCGAAAGAGGGCAGGAGAGACATGAAAGCAAGGATCGTGAGGTCTTCGCTTCGTGGCGGTTCGATCTTTAAGAATCTTCCGTATCTTTTTTCGAACGGGATCAGGATGGCGAAGAATGAAGACCGGCGCTGGGAGAATATGGCGTGGAAGGTATTATCCGACGGAGCGGAGCGGATCCGGACCGAGTACGACCTGGCCGTGGCGTTTTTGGAGGGCGGCTCAACCTATTACGTGGCGGATCATGTAAGGGCAAAAAAGAAGGCGGCCGTTCTTCATGTAGACTATAAAAAAGCAGGGTACTTTCCTGCACTGGACAGGTCGTGTTATGATAAGTTTGACCGTATCTTTTCAGTCTCGGAGGAGGTACGGCAGTCGTTTATCAAAGCCTGGCCTTCCTGCGAAGAAAAGACCGCACTTTTATTCAATATCATAGACCAGCAGGCGATCCGCCAGGCGGCTTTGGAGGGAGAGGGTTTTTCGGATGGCTTTGACGGCGTAAGGATCCTTACCGTAGGGCGCTTGACGCCGCAGAAGGGCTATGACTTTACGATCGAAGTCATGGCGGAGCTGAAGGAAAAGGGTCTTCCCGTGCGCTGGTATGTGATCGGAGAAGGGGCGCTGAGAGAAGACCTGGAACAAAAGATTTTGGAAACGGGAATGGAAGAGGATTTTATCCTGCTTGGCGCCAAGGAAAATCCTTACCCCTACATGAAGGAATGCGATATCTATGCTCATCTTACGCGCTTTGAAGGAAAGAGCATTGCGATCCAGGAAGCACTGACGCTCGGGAAAGCCGTGATCGCTTCCGACTGCAGCGGGAACAGGGAGCAGATCCGTGATAAAGAGGACGGGATTTTATGCGAGTACGAAAAGGATGCTTGTGTCAGGGAATTAACCGGTCTGATCGAGGATGAGGGATTACGAAAGTCGCTCGGTGAAGCCGCCGGGAGAATAGAATACAATGGGAATGAAGAGATTAAAAAACTGACGGAGCTTATGGAGGAATGACAAGATTGTTGCTGCCTAAGCCGAAGCATGACCTCTTGATCATCATACCGGCATACAATGAAGAAGATAATATCGGAAAGCTTTTGGACACGCTGGAAAATCCGCCGTATTCGGATATCGCGGACGTGCTTGTGATCAACGACGCATCGAAGGACCGGACCAACGCGGTGGTGAAGAGGAGGCATGAGCCGCTTGTGACGCACGTCTTCAACCTGGGATACGGGAGCGCGCTGCAGCTCGGGTTCAAATATGCGGTCCGGCGGAACTACCGTTACGTGATCCAGATGGATGCGGACGGACAGCATGATCCGGCGAATGTGATACCGATCTATGATGCGCTGAAGAAGCCGCTGGAGGGGGACCGGTGCCCGGATATCGTATTGGGCTCGCGTTACCTTCCGGACAGCCCGGAGTACACTACGGGCGGGGCCAGATTGCTGGCGATAAAGCTGTTCCGTGCGCTGATCAAAAATATTACGGGGCGCCGCATCATGGATCCGACTTCAGGACTGCAGGGGCTATCCCGCCGGGCGTTTCTTTACTATTCACAGTACGGCCATTTTGATGACCAGTACCCGGACGCCAACATGCTGACGCAGATGATGCTTTTGAAGTTCAAGGTTACGGAGGTGCCGGCCCTGATGCATCAGAGGGCTTCCGGAACGTCGATGCATTCGGGCTTAAAACCGGTCATGTATATGATGCGGATGTCACTCGAGATCTTCTCGGTATGGGTCCGTTTTCGGGTATTAAAGATTGACAAGGGGATTGGAGACAATGAAACTCTTTGGGAAGAAGAAGACAGTTACTCTCATCGGTAATCAGAAGGATGGAGGAGAAAAACTCATAAATCCGGGACGCGGTTTTTTACGGGTATATCCGTTTAAGCTGGAGGAACCTTTTGATGAAGAGGTTCTGGCCACGTCCGTGGTGAAGGAGGAGACGCTCGCTCTGGTGGAGATCTCCCTGGCTGCTTATAAAGATACGAATATTGATGAAGGCGGGTTAAACCATCTGCACCATATCCTGATCTTTTTCCGGCGGCGCCATCTCGATGTGATCTTGCGTGTCAGCTATGATATGCAGGGAGAGACCGTGACCTATGAACCCACTACGCTGAACCAGATCTTAAGGCACATGGATCAGGTCATGGACGTGGTCGCGGGGTATAAAAATGAGATCTTTCTGGTGCAGGGCCTGTTTGTGGGCCGGTGGGGAGAGATGCACAGCTC
>JAEESA010000359.1 GCA_016286115.1 Lachnospiraceae bacterium | reverse complement strand
CTTTTCGGAGCCCCCATCGTGATCGTGATGATCCTGGGAAGAGGAAGACGAAATGAAGCTTGAAAATGTATCCTGCGGGTATCAGAAAAAGATCATAGTTAAGGACCTGGATCTTGCGGTGCGGCCGGGGGAGATCGTATCCCTTGTCGGCCCGAACGGCGGCGGGAAGTCTACGCTCTTAAAATCAGTCTGCGGGAGCCTGAAGCTCCTTGGCGGAACCGTTTATGTGGGAAAAGAGGATCTGAAGACCATTCCGCCAAAAGAACTGGCTAGAAAGATGTCGATCGTAACAACGGAGCGGGTTCGGCCGCAGCTGATGACCTGTTTTGACGTTGTGATAGCCGGGAGGCTTCCTTACACCGACGGCTTTGGCCGCACCCGGAGTGAGGATGAACAGGCGGCAGAAGAAGCTCTTGTCTGCATGAAACTCGAAGACCTTAAGGACAGACCTTATATGGATCTCAGTGACGGGCAGAAGCAGAGGACGCTGATCGCCCGTGCCATCTGCCAGGACCCGGAGTATCTCGTGATGGATGAGCCGACGTCTTATCTCGATATCCGTCACCGCCTGGAGCTGATGGATGTGTGTAAAAGCCTGGCAAAAAAAGGCGTTACGATATTGATGTCGCTTCATGAGATAGAGCTGGCGCATAAGGTGTCTGACCGGCTTTTGTTTGTTTATGAGGATGGAAGGACGGAATGCGCTTCACCCCAAGAGGCTTTGGAAAAGGAGCTTTTTAAGAAGGCATTTGACCTGGACGTGGCCATGTACCGGCAGCTCCTCGGCCAGTTTGGGATATCGGGCGGGGAGAAGCCGAAGGAGCCGGTGAAACAGGACGCCACAGGCTATGCGAACCGCGATTGTAAGTATTTCCCCTGCCATAACGTACCGGAGGAGGACTTCAGCTGCCTTTTCTGCTATTGCCCGCTGTATCCGTTTGAAGATTGCATGGGCGATCATACGTATTCGGAAAAAGGCGTGAAAAACTGCAAAAACTGTGGCTTTGTGCATGACAGAAATAATTATGTCAAAGTGATCAAAAGTCTGAAGGAGAAGATGAATGAAAAGCGCGTCATGCCGTGAATTTCGGATCATCTGTTTTACGGGCCGGGGGTTGGTTACGCTCCATAAAGTATTTGATGTGTTACGGGACTGGGAGCAAGAAGAGATCCATGAGATCTCTTCTCTGACGGAGTGGACAAAGGAGTCCTTCCGTACGGGGAATATCCTGATCTTTATCGGAGCCTGTGGGATCGCGGTCCGTGCCATAGCGCCTTTCATAAAAGACAAGATGACGGATCCGGCTGTTCTTGTAATGGATGAAGAGGGAAAATATGTGATCCCGGTGCTGTCCGGACATCTCGGAGGGGCAGTGGATGCAGCCCGCATGCTTGCCGAAAAACTCAAAAGCCGTGCCGTGGTGACGACGGCCACAGACACGAGAGGCCTGTTCGCGGTGGACGTTTTTGCAAAAGAAAACAACCTCGTGATCTCGGACAGGGAAAAGACGAAGGATTATAGCGCAAAGCTTCTGGAAACAGGGAAAGGTTTTTACGGAACAGATGCCAAGTACGAAGAATTCCTTCCCGGGTATGAACTGCCGGAGGAGATCAAAAAGGCAAAAAGGGAGCCTTACTTTTTGATCTCTCCAAGGAAAGCAAAAGAGGACGTGCTGCAGCTCATTCCCCGGGTTTTGGTGATCGGTATGGGCTGCCGGAAAGGGAAAAGCTTTGACGAACTGTACGGCTTTGTGAAGAAGCAGTTTATGGAGAAGGATCTGGATCTAAGAGCGGTAAAGGCGCTGGTTTCGATCGACCGGAAGGCAGAAGAACCGGGGCTTCTGGAGCTTGCCGAAACGCTTGATGTTCCGTTTATTACCTATGACGCAGAGAGGCTCATGGCGGTGGACGGGGACTTTCGAAGTTCGGAGTATGTAAAGAAAGTGACCGGGACTGACAATGTCTGCGACAGAGCGGCCAGGGCCTATGGCGCGGCGATCCTCCTTTTAGAGAAGGCGGCGGAAAACGGAATGACATTGTCGATAGGGATCTGCCCGGCATAGGAATGCAGTATCTTTATACGGTCCCGGGAGGCTGAAACAGTAATGATGTTAAGGTAAAGAAAGTGGGAAAAGGAATGCTTTACATAACGGGCATCGGCCCGGGAAATTATGAAGATATGACGGTCCGCGCGATCCGAACGCTGTCTGAGAGCGAGCTGATCGTGGGCTATACCCTGTACTGTGACCTGATGAAGCCGCATTTTCCGGACAAGGAGTGGATCAGCACGCCGATGACAACGGAAGAGAAAAGGGTAAGGCTGGCTTTTGAAAAAGCGGCAGAAGGGAGAAAGGTTGCCCTGATCTCAGGCGGAGATGCCGGCGTATACGGAATGGCCGGTTTGGCACTTCAACTGGGTCAGGAGTATCCGGAGGTTGAGATGCAGACCATCTGCGGCGTGACGGCGGCGACGAGCGGGGCAGCTCTTCTCGGTGCTCCTCTGGTCCACGATTTTTGCGTGATCAGCCTGAGCGACCGGCTGACGCCTTGGGATGTGATCGAAAAGAGGCTTGCACTTGCCGCGGATTCCGGGATGGCGATCGTTCTCTATAATCCGGAGAGCAAAACCAGAACCGGTTATCTGAAACGCGCCTGTGAGATCATTTTAAGGAGCAGGGCTGAAGATACGGTTTGCGGAATAGCGCGCAATATCGGAAGAGAGGGAGAAGAAGAAAAGCGCC
>JAEESA010000358.1 GCA_016286115.1 Lachnospiraceae bacterium | reverse complement strand
GGGAATATGATGGTGAATTAGAGGCATTCCTCGGTCAGGAAACCTCTTTTACACTTTTTACTGATCTTATCCACCCGATCCTGCGCCTTTTCGATCAGCTCTTCCTTAAGAGCAGGCACCGTCATATCGGAGATCGAAACCGTCATGGCAGCCTGGGTGGAATATTTATAACCCATGGCCTTCACATCATCCAGCACTTCCGCGGTCTTCGTGGCGCCGTAGATGTTCATGACCTTTTCCAGAATGGCCTTCAGGTGTTTTTTCTTAACATGGAAATCGATCTCAAGCGCCAGCTCGTTGTCCGGGTTGCTGCGATCGACAAAGCCCAGATCCTGCGGAATGATCTCGTTGAACAGGAATCTTCCCAAGGTGGATTCCACCACTCTGGACTTCTTCTCTCCATTGATCTCACCGGTCACGCGGACATTGATCCGCGAATGAAGCGTTGTTCCGCCGTTTTCATAGGCAAGGATCGCTTCGGCAACACTCTTGTAGTAATTTCCTTCCCCCTTGACGCCTTTTCTTTCCTGCGTCAGGTAATAGATCCCCAAAACCATATCCTGGGAAGGCACAGCCACCACACCGCCGTCGGACGGCTTCAGGAGGTTGTTCGGGGAGAGCAGCATAAACCGGCACTCCGCCTGCGCTTCCTGTGTCAGCGGAAGATGAACCGCCATCTGGTCTCCGTCAAAGTCCGCGTTGAAAGCGGTACACACCAGGGGATGGAGCTTGATCGCTTTTCCTTCCACAAGAATGGGCTCGAACGCCTGAATTCCGAGACGGTGAAGCGTGGGGGCGCGGTTCAGCATCACGGGATGCTCCTTGATCACGTCCTCAAGCACGTCCCAAACCTGGTTCTCGAGACGTTCCACCATTTTCTTTGCACTCTTGATATTATGCGCAATGCCGCCGCTGACCAGCTCCTTCATAACAAAGGGCTTAAACAGCTCTAACGCCATTTCCTTCGGCAGGCCGCACTGATAGATCTTCAGTTTCGGCTCCACACAGATAACGGAACGGCCGGAGTAGTCCACGCGCTTTCCGAGAAGGTTCTGCCGGAAACGTCCGGATTTTCCCTTCAGCATGTCGGAAAGGCTCTTCAGCGCACGGTTTCCGGGACCTGTTACCGGTCTTCCTCTTCTTCCGTTGTCGATCAGAGCGTCCACTGCTTCCTGCAGCATCCGCTTTTCGTTCCGGACAATGATATCCGGCGCGCCGAGCTCCAGAAGACGGCGCAGACGATTGTTCCTGTTTATGATCCGGCGATACAGGTCATTCAGATCCGACGTCGCGAAACGTCCGCCATCCAGCTGTACCATCGGGCGAAGATCCGGCGGGATGACCGGGATAACGGTCATGATCATCCATTCCGGCGCGTTTCCGGACTCGCGGAACGCTTCCACTACCTCCAGTCTCTTGATGAGGCGGGCTCTTTTCTGCCCTGTGGCATTTTGAAGCTCCGCGCTCAGCGTATCAAAATCCTTCTCCAGATCGATATCCTGCAAAAGCTCCAGGATCGCCTCGGCTCCCATGCCCACACGGAAGCTGGCGTCTTTATATTTTTCCCTTGCTTCCTGGTACTCGCTCTCGGAAAGAACCTGTTTTTTCTGAAGTCCCTCCGCTGTTCCGGGATCCAGCACGATGTAGGAAGCAAAATACAGAACCTTCTCCAGCGTTCTCGGAGACAGATCCAGCATCAGCCCCATCCGGGACGGAATTCCCTTGAAATACCAGATATGGGAAACCGGCGCCGCCAGTTCGATATGCCCCATCCGCTCTCTGCGGACCGAAGCTTTTGTGATCTCAACGCCGCATCGGTCGCAGACCACACCTTTATAACGGATCTTTTTGTATTTTCCGCAATGGCACTCCCAGTCCTTACTGGGTCCGAAGATCTTTTCGCAGAAAAGACCGTCCTTTTCGGGCTTCAGGGTCCGGTAATTGATGGTTTCAGGCTTCTTAACCTCTCCGCGGCTCCATTCCCTGATCTTTTCCGGAGACGCCAGACCGATCTGGATGGCGTCAAATGTCATGGACTGATTCTTTTCATTATTTTCCGGCACTTTTAAGACCTCCTCTAGACTACAAAACTATTAAACGGCAAAACCTTTACTCTTCGATGTCATCATCCAACATATCCGCGTCATCAAAATCCATGTCATCATCCGAGAAATCATCCGGCTCTTCCGGATCCTCATCTTCCTCGATGTCCTCCAGGTCTCCTGTCTCGGCGTTGAATTCCTGCCTGGTGAAGCCCATCTTCGCGAAGGACTCCGCGGATTCGAAGGCAAAATCCTTATCTCCCTGAATGATGGCATTCAGATTGGTGTTGCCGTATTCCGAGGTTTCCATGAGTTTCACTTCACGGCGATCCTCATCCAGCACACGGACATCCAGTCCCAGCGACTGCAGCTCCTTCAAAAGAACCTTGAAGGACTCCGGCACGCCGGGTTCGGGAATGTTGTCACCCTTAATGATGGCTTCGTATGTCTTGACACGGCCCACAACGTCATCGGATTTCACGGTCAGGATCTCCTGCAGCGTGTAGCTTGCGCCATACGCCTCCAGGGCCCACACTTCCATCTCACCGAAACGCTGTCCGCCGAACTGGGCTTTTCCACCCAGCGGCTGCTGTGTGACCAGCGAGTAAGGACCGGTGGAACGCGCATGGATCTTGTCGTCCACAAGGTGGTGAAGCTTCAAGTAATGCATATGGCCGATGGTAACCGGCGTATCGAAGAACT
>JAEESA010000063.1 GCA_016286115.1 Lachnospiraceae bacterium | reverse complement strand
AGACTGAATGGCAGGCGGATTACTTTTTGAAACACAGAAGAACTATATGGCCTTCTGGAATGGCAGGAATATTTATGTAGTTGACCTGCTTCGAACCTATCAGAACGGAAATGCGAGAAAGCAGGATGAGCATTTTTATGAGAAGATGGCAGCCGGGATTATTCCGGGTTTTATGATCTGGAGCATCTCAGGGAAAGCATCGGTTGAACGTAGATGAACATGTTAAAACAGTTTTCGAGGACGGAATTATTACTTGGAAAGAAAGCCTTAGAGCGCCTTTCCAAATGCCGCGTGGCGGTATTCGGTATCGGCGGGGTTGGCGGATATGTATGTGAAGCGTTGGCGCGAAGCGGTGTCGGCACGTTTGACCTCATAGATGATGACAAAGTCTGCCAGTCAAATATAAACCGGCAGATCATCGCAACCGTGGAAACTGTCGGGAAATACAAGACGGATGTTATGAAAGAACGAATTCTTTCTATCAATCCGGAGGCGGAAGTGAACACATATCAATGCTTTTTTCTTCCGGAGAACGCATCGGATTTTCCGTTTGAAAAATACGATTATGTTGTCGATGCCGTTGATACCGTCACCGCAAAGATAGAGCTGGTGATGCAGTGCGAAAAAATGGGCGTTCCGATCATGAGCTCCATGGGGGCGGGAAATAAGCTTGACCCCACGCAGTTTCGCGTTGCGGATATCTATAAGACCAACGTGGATCCGCTTGCAAAAGTCATGCGGCGTGAATTGAAAAAGAGGGGGATCAAAAAGCTGAAGGTGGTTTATTCCGAGGAGAAGCCGGTCCGCCCTGTTGGGGATATGGAGGACAGCTGCCAAACGGACCCATCCGATGCAAAGAGCGCTCACAGTGCGCGCAGAGCCATCCCCGGCAGCACTGCGTTTGTCCCCTCGGTCGCAGGGCTCATCATAGCGGGAGAGGTGGTCAAAGATCTGACAAACGCATCATTACGCTAAAGGAATGGAAACGATGAACGATAATAAAGCAGCATACAATTCCACGATCTATGATGATAAGGTCATCCATGTCCTGCCTTACTACAGAGAATATCACGGCCAGATCATAGACCTTGTGAAGAACATGAAACTGAAGGAGCCGGACTGGCTGGATACAGGATGCGGGACGGGGACGCTGGCGCGAAGAGTCCTTGAGGACAGGAGCGATGTGAAGTTTACGCTTTGTGATCCATCCGAAAAGATGCTGGAAAAAGCAAAGGAGAAGCTGGCCGGCGTAGATGCACGCTTTTTCAATCTGTCTTCACAGCAGCTCATGTTTGCTTCTGAGTTTGACATAGTGACAGCAGTACAGAGCCATCATTACCTTCAGCGCGAGGAACGAAAGGACGCGGTCTTAAAGTGCTATCATGCGCTTCGGGAAAACGGCGTGTTTGTCGCGTTTGAAAATATAAGGATGTCTACGGATGAAAGCGATGCCATAGCGCTTTCCCGGTGGGCGCAGTTTCTGAAGGACCACGGGTGCGATGAAGAAGAAATAGAGATGCAGATTGAGAGAAGGGGCACGGAGGTGTTTCCGATCACGATAGAAGAGCATATTAAGCTTTTGCGGGAATGCGGCTTCAGGTCAGTGGACATCCTTTGGACTTCGTACCTTCAGGCGGGATTTTGGGCGTTGAAATAAGCGTTCATCGCATTTGCCGGAGCGAATGCTCCGAGGGGATAAGGAGAAAAATATGAACGAGATGGAAGCCCGGGAGCTGCAGGAAGCGATCCATGCAGCGGATGATGCGCTCTATCATCTGGAAAGCGCCAGAAAGTGCCTGCAAAGCGCCGGAAACTGGGGCGTTTTGGACCTGCTTGGCGGAGGATTTATCTCCGGGATGATCAAGCACGGAAGGATGGGGGACGCGGAGCAGGAAATTGAGGAAGCAAAGCAGGCTCTGCAGAGATTCAGCAAAGAGCTGCAGGACGTACACGGATACAGTTCCATACACATAAACAGTTTCCTGTCGTTTGCGGATATTGTATTCGATGGTTTTCTGGTAGATGTGGTGGTTCAGACACAGATCAGCAAGGCAAAAAAAGACTGCGAAGAGGCGATCCGGCAGGTCTCGACGATCCGCGAAGAATTGATCGCCATGCAGCGATAGGGAAACGCTGATTAAAGCGGTTCCCGCGCGAAGCGACTAAGGCAAACAGGATACAATAAGGAGATGAAGTTATGAAACGAATGGTAAAGCTCTGCTCTGTTTTGGGGATCGCGCTGGTTATGGCTGGCTGCGGCGCAAGCAAACCGCAGACGATGAAACTGGCGCTTGAATCCAACCCGACAACCGGCTATTCCTGGACGGTAACACAGGACCCGGAGCTCTTTCGGATCGATGAAGAATATCAGGAAAATACGCATGACGAGAACATGGTCGGCGTTGGCGGGCAGCAGATCTATACGCTCACGCCTGAAACAGCAGGCACTACAGAGCTGACGTTTACTTACTCCCGCCCCTGGGAGGAATCGGATGAAGATGCTACAGTGATCAGTTATACGGTGGAAGTGAGTAATAACAAACAGATCAAGGTAACTTCATCGAGATATGCCGGTGGAGATGATATAAATTCGTTGCCGCAGATTCCCGAACCCGAGATCAAGTGACGGGATCCGCTAGCATGTTTTATATCACGATCTGATAGCCTACTTTCATCTGCTCGATCATGTCGCCAAGTTCATCTTTTAGGATATGGAACGCCCTGTCCTTGGTACAATGCCCTGTGCAGACGTATTCTATGCCGGTTTCGCGGATTTTTCCCGCGACTTCCCGTATCTCCGCTTCCGACTTGTTGAATAGATGGAGCCCGCCGATCAGGCCGTACACTTTTTTGCCCGGGAAAGTTTCTTTTACCTCATTGATGATATTTCCGGCGCCGCCATGCGAGCAGGAATTTAAGATGACCAGGCCTTTATCCGTATCCAGCACAAGGCTCTGCTCGTGCGAAAAATCATCCGGGACCCAGCCACGCGGCGTCTTCCGAAACATCAGCTCCCGTTTTCCGATGCTGTCGAGCCCCTTTGTCTTGTGCGGCAAAAGATAGACGCCGTCCATGATCTTATAGTCACCCGATACCATTTCGATCCGGCCGGCGTATTTTTTTAACAGCTTGCGCGGGATCCCGATATATTTACGGAAAAAGCTTTTTTTCGAATAACAGTCGCACGCCGTGTGATCCCTCAGATAGAGCGTCGCTTTCTTGTTTTTCTCCAGAAATGCCGGAAGGCCGTTGGCGTGGTCATAATGGGCGTGGCTGAGCGTCGCTTGATCGATATCGGCAACGTCAATCCCAAGCTGCTTCATGTTCTCAAGAAACAGATCAGAAGCGCCCGCATCCAAAAGGATCTTTTTTCCGGCATACTGAACCAGAATGGAAAGCCCCCATTCGCCAGGTATGCCGTCATTTGCTTTGTTATCGATTACGATCGTGATCTTTGTTTCCATAAAAACCTCACATGGGATTGATGCCCTCGATGCCTCCCCGCCATTCTACTCCTTTTACCGCTAAAAAGAAAGATTTGGAATGCCATATATCTTTTATGATTTTTTTGCATTCGGCTCAAATTTGTGATATTGTCGTAATATTCAGTGTGATAGAATAAATTTCAAACTGAGATTTTTTAAGGGAAGTATAGAAAAAACCCTAATCCGCAAAAAGAGGATCACCATGAATCAGAAAACAAACGAAAAACTGGTCTTATTTGTTGCCACACTCGGATCAGCCGGCGTCATCATCGTGAATTACGTGATGGGCTGGGAATTCTGGGTGCCGATCGTCGTTCTGGTCGGGATCATCGCGCTGTGGGCGATCCATCTTTCGAACCGGATCGATCTGGACATCCGCAAAATGTTTTATTTCGGCTTTGCGGCTCTGCTCATTTTCTACCATGGCGTTCAGGAGACCAGCTTCTTCGACATCGTTGGTACAACCTGTCTTGTTATGGTGACGTTTTCCCTGCTAAATGCCCAGTACATGCTCAATATCGCCTTGCTGGAATTCTTTGTGCTGATCTTTATCCATCTCATTAACCTCCCCGGAGGAGAGGGAGTCGAATTAACCGACCTCAACGTCGCCCGGATCTTTCTGCATATCGCCATTGTCCTTTTGGTGTATTTTACCAGCAGCAAGGGCATCAGCGACCGGCTGGAAAACGAGATGGAAAGCCGGGAAAAGGACGAAAAGATCGAGCGGAACGATTCCAGTATGGAGGACTTCCTCTCCAACATTTCGCATGAGCTGCGTACCCCGGTTAACGTGGTCAACGGTATGTCGGACCTTTTGATCAAGAAGGGTGTGGGCGAGGAGGCCGAATCGATCAAGACCGCCGGGATCCGTCTCGCGAACCAGATCGAAGACATTCAGGATTACACGGAATGCAAGCGCCAGATCCTGTTTTTGGAGGAGGATAATTACATGAGCACCTCCCTCATCAATGATGTCGTTACGAGCTTCAGGATGAGCGACCGGGCGCAGGATCTTGAGCTTGTCGTGGATCTGGATCCGAAGGTTCCGACCATGATGAAGGGTGATGTGAAAAAGCTTCATAAGATCTTCAGGCATCTCCTTGAAAACGCCGTAAAATTCACCAAGACCGGCGGGATCTATGTGAAAATGTTTTCGGTTCCCACGGAAAGCGGCGTGAATTTGTGCATCGAGGTGACGGATACCGGTATCGGTATGAGCCGCGGAGCGATCCAGGCGATCACTGAGGAGGGCATGTATCAGGAAAATAAGAAACGGAACCGCAGCTCCGGAGGGATCGGGCTGGGGCTCTTTATCGTGTACGGCTTTACGCATTGGATGGGCGGTTTTGTACGGATCGAAAGCGTGAAAAAGAACGGCACCACGGTCCGCGTTACGATCCCGCAGAAGCTGGTCAACGAAAAGCCCTGTCTTTCGCTTGAAAAAACCGTTGACAAGACGGTGCTTTTCCATGTGCGGCCCAGTAAATACAAGGTCCCGAGGCTCAGGGATTTCTACCGCAACATGGCCTCCAATCTGGCAGCCGGCGTCCATGTGCCGCTGTATTCTGCGGAAACGGTCTATGAGGTTGAGCGCCTGAAGGAAAAAGTGCACGCCAGCCATATCTTTATGGGTCAGGAGGAATACGAAGAGAACCGCGGCTACTTTGAAGAGCTCGCGAAGGAAGACATCGTGATCACGGTCTCAGCGGATCCGAGCTTTAAGCTCCCGAAGGGCAGCCGTATCATGCTGATGCCGAAGCCCCTTTATGCCTATCCGATCATTAAGATCCTGAATGAGGGTCTGAAAGCGAAGGATATCGAAGATCACGAGCACAACGAGAAGCCTTCCTTCAAGGGCGTGAGGGCTCTGATCGTGGATGACGAGCCCATGAACCTCGTCGTGGCGACCTCTCTGTTCCGTGAATATGAGATGATCTTGGATACGGCGGAGAGCGGAAAAGAAGCGATCAAGAAATTCCGCGAAAATACATATGACGTGATCTTCATGGATCACATGATGCCTGAAATGGACGGCGTGGAGGCCATGAAACTGATCAAGGCGGCCGCGCTCAACCTGGATCAGAGCATCATTGTTGTTGCCCTTACCGCAAACGTGGTTTCCGGCGCAAGAGAGATGTTCATCAGAGAAGGCTTTGACGGATTTATCGCAAAGCCCATCAATACAGCGGATTTTGAACGGGTGATGCAGCGTGTGCTGCCCGCGGCCCGCATGGGGATGGGAGGTGACGAAAGATGAATCTGTTTCAGCTGCTGAAAAATGCCTTTAATGCGGTCAAGGATCCCGAAAGGCCTTTTGTCGAACGTATCTTTCTGATCTTTACCTTTTTATCGGAGATCGCGGTATTTATCGGCCTGATCGGGGATCTGATCGTAAAAGAAAACCCCTATGAGATCGCGCTGCTGGTCGGTACAGTGATCATGGTCCCGACCATCGTATTGGTCTGCCTGCAGCTCAATAAACTCCGGGTCGCGATCAATATCATCGTGATGGGGCTTGCGTTCATCATTCTCCCCGGACTGTTCTTCTTCGGCGGCGGCCTGGAGGGCGGGGGAGTGATCTGGATCATCTTCGGTTATGTCTATGTGGGACTGGTGCTCCAGGGAAGATGGCGGGTCGTCATGCTTGCTCTGATGCTGGCGCTTACAACGGTGTGCTTCGTCCTTGCCTATTATTGCCCGTGGCTTGTGTCTCCGCATAACCGGGAAACGTATTACCTGGATTTCTTCATCGCGCTTGTTCTGGTCGGCATGCTATGTTACTTTATGACCTGGTCGCAAAGGCGGCTCTTTACCGCGGAAAACGAGCGGTCAAAGGAGGAAGCGAAGAAAGCGAAGGATCTCACTATCGCCCAAAACCGTTTCTTCTCCAGCATGAGCCATGAGATCCGTACGCCGATCAATTCCATCCTGGGTCTGAATGAGTTGATCCTCCGGGATCAGGAGACTTCCGATGAGGTGGTAAAGGACTCCCTCGGGATCCAGGGCTCCGGCAAGATGCTGCTTGCGCTGGTCAATGATATCCTGGATTTTTCCAAGATCGAAGCCGGCAGCATGGACATCGTTCCCGTGGATTACAAGATTGGGGATATGCTCTCGGAGATCGTGGGCATGATGTGGATCAAGGCCCAGGAAAAAGGCCTCGGCTTCGAGGTCAGTGTGGATCCGGATGTGCCGCAGGTGCTTTACGGTGACGAGATCCGCATCAAACAGGTGATCATCAACCTCTTGAATAACGCGGTCAAATACACGAAAGAAGGGCGCGTTGAGCTTCGTGTGGAAAGCCGCGACAGCGACGCAGACGTCGTGGAACTCTGGATCTCCGTAACCGATACCGGTATGGGGATCAAGCGGGAGGACATCCCCTACCTTTTCGACGCCTTTAAGCGCGTGGATGAAGGAAAGAACCGCCATATTGAGGGAACAGGCCTTGGCCTTTCCATTGTAAAACAGCTCGTGGAGCTGATGGACGGCCATATCTCCGTCAACTCTGTTTACGGAGAAGGTTCCACCTTTACTTTCCGGATCAAACAGAAAGTAACCGATCACAAGGCAGTCGGCGAGCTGAATATCCATAACCAGCACTCCATACACAGAGAAGCGTATGAGAGCAGATTCCTTGCGCCGGAAGCCCGGATCCTGATCGTAGATGACAATGAGATGAACCTGGAAGTGGAAGGCAGGCTCCTTGCCGATACGGATATGGGGATCGATAAGGCAAGAAGCGGAAAGCAGGCGCTGGAAATGTGCCTGAATACGCATTATGACGCCATCTTTATGGATCATCTGATGCCTGAGATGGACGGGATCGAGTGTCTCGAAAATATCCGGGACCAGCAGGGCGGCTTAAACCGCAGCACACCGGTGATCGTGTTGACCGCCAACGCCGGCAGCGAAAACAGAGAGCTTTACAACAAGGCCGGGTTTGACGGATACCTTGTGAAGCCTGTTTCCGGAGAAGCCATGGAGGAAATGCTGATCCGGCATATCTCCAGTGAGAAGATTATCCTCCAGAATGTCATGCTCGGGGACGACGAGGAACTCAAAGCCTCCGACAAATATGCGGAAAAAGCACAGGTCATCATCACCTCGTCCAGTATGTGCGACCTGCCCGATGCTGTGATCCGGAAGCTTCATATCCCGATCATTCCGTTTACGATCAAGACGGAAGACAGTATCTTTTTGGATGGCGTGCAGATCGACGCCAACGAACTGATCCGGCATGTAAACAGCGGCGGAGAAGCCTCGTCTTCGCCACCGGATGAAACGGAATTTACGGAGTTCTTCGCTGATGCGCTGAAACGCGCGCACCATGTGATCCATATTGCGATAACGACAGGCTTAAGCAAGGAATACGAGAAGGCTTCAGAAGCGGCGAAATCCTTTGACAATGTATCGGTGGTCAATTCGGAAACCGTTTCCAGTTCCACAGGTATCCTGGTCCTGATCGCCTACAAGCTCATGCAGCAGGGGTTGCAGGCAAAGGATATTTTGGCTGAGCTTGAAGCCGTCAAACATCGGGTGAAGTGCAGCTTTGTGATCGATACCACCGACTATATGGAGAAGAAAGGGTTGGTCACCAAACGCGTGCATAAGCTCACAAAGGCCTTAACTCTCCATCCGGCGCTGCGGATCCGAAACGACAAAGCCGGTGTCGGAGGAATCTGGCTCGGCAGGCCAAGGCGTGCGTATCGGAGATACATCAATCATGCGCTTCCGCCGGATGTGATCCCGGATTCGGATGTGGTCTTTATCACCTATGTGGATCTGCCACAGGCCACTCTGGATTGGATCGAGGAGGAGATCAAGAAGACCGCATACTTTGAGCATGTGATCTTCCAACAGGCGTCGGCCGCTATTTCCTCGAACTGCGGGCCGGGCGCCTTCGGGATCCTGTATCTCCTTAAATCAAATAAATCCTATAACATCGCTTCCTACCTTGAAGACATGACGAAGAAAGAAGCGGAAGAGGAGGAAAAAGAGAAGTCGGTCGAGGACGAGGAAGAAGAGGAAGCTTTAGACGAAGATGCGGAAAAGGAAGAAGAACCGGTGGCAGCAGTTCCGGCAGAACCGGAACCCGAACCCGAGCCCGAACCGGAACCCGCAGAGCCGAAATGGTATCAGCAACTGGATTCGATCGACGCGGAAGCCGCCATAAAGAACAGCGGGTCAGAGGACGCCTTCAAGGCGGTTCTGAAGATTTTCTTCGATTCGATACCGGACAGAAGCACCGAACTGGAAACGGCCTATTCGACCGAAGACTGGGAGACCTACACGATCAAGATCCATGCGCTGAAGAGTTCTTCCCGGCTTGTGGGCGCGCTGGATCTCGGAGACAAGGCAGAGAAATTGGAAATGGCCGGAAAGGAGAAGGACGTTTCCTATATCAGGGAGAATCACGCGCCGGTGATGGAACAGTATCTCCACTATAAGGATCTGCTGGCTCCCTTGTATAATGAGGGAAGTGAAGACGGTGAAGAAGCTTCCGAAAAGCCCGTGGCAGACGAGTTTCTGATCGAAGGGATCTACGAGGGGCTTTTGGAGGCGGCAAACGCGATGGATTGCGATATGGTCGAGGAGATCATGAAGGAGATCGACGGTTACTCCATACCGGAATCCGAAGCCGAGAAGTTCAGGCTCGTCCGCGAAAAAGCGGATATGCTGGACTATGATGGAATGATTGAAGTGCTAAAAAACAAACAGTAAGGAGGATACTATATGGATGCAGCTGCACAGGATAAGATGAAAAAGATCTTGCAGGGAGAGCTCCGTTATACATCAGGAAATCTCGCATTTAACATGCTGATCTCGAAACTGCAGAAAAAACTGCAGGCGAATCCGGAATCTACAGATGCCTGCATGAAGGAATTGGATGCATTTCTGGCGAAGTACCCGATCGTTGCGAAAGTTGATATGGCTAATATTGCCGCGCTCTGATCGAGAAGCGCGCGGATCTGAGGTAGGATCTGCTGCGGCTCCACCAGCAAAAATACGAATAAAATATTAAGGGGGTATGGAAATGCTTACAACACTGGACAAAACTATTGCTATGATCGAAGAGGGAAAGACGCTGCATATCGCTGCAGACGATTCTCTTTTGCAAAAGCTTCCGAAAGGAAACTGGATCGGCGGGACTACGCCTTATTTCATCAGTGAAGAGGGTGGCATTTTTACAAAAGAAAAGTTATTCGTAACGGAATTTGATTTCGCAGAAGAGATAAAGATCACTTCCTACGGCAAATACAATGTGTTCCAGATCGTGGAGGAGTGCTATGACAACGGCCTCACGATGCTGATCATGCCTTATGGTTCGGAAGTCGCGATCAAATACGCCAAGGACGCGCCTGAAGTGGAGGAGATCCTGATGCATCCTACTGTGGGCTGGATTTCCGGCTTTGACCTTACTGCCGGCGGAGAAGCAAAGGTATTTGACGGCGCGAAGGGAGAAGCCTATACAGACCGTGCCGTGGCCATGTATTTAAAACTCCCCGAGGGAAAATCGGCCCTGATCAATATGATCAACATCTTTACGGATGACAAGGCGGATCCTGTGATCCGGTTCGGCGATAATGAGCTTTCCGCTACGCAGTGCGTTGTAGACGGCCAGAAGGTGAATTTCGCGGAATATATCAAAAACACGGGGATCGATCTCAAGATGCCGCTGGTGGCGGATCATAACGGATCTTATATCAATACCTCCATCAAGGGGATGGAAAACAGGACGGTGGACTTTTATGCGCCGGTGTTCAGAAACATCGATTACCGCTTTGCGACGTATGTGACGGATTATATCGAAGAATTCAGAAACAGGATCGAAAAGGAAGGTCCGAGAAATCCCGTGTTCTCCTGCAACTGTATCCTGAATTATCAGTTCGGAAATCTGGAAGGACAGAAGATCCCGCCGTTTGAAGGCCCGGTTACGTTTGGCGAGGTCGCTTATCAGCTGATGAACCAGACACTGGTATATTGTGAGATTATTGGATAAGATCATTTAGGATGATATTATGGAAACAGTAATTCGGGTCAACAACACGATCAATGAGTTTGCCTGGGGAACGCTCGGACTGATCCTGCTCCTCGGAACAGGGATCTTGTGCACCTTTGCCACGAAGATCTTTCAGCTGTCGCATTTGCGGCACTGGTGGAAAAAAACCTTCGGGTCCATAAAAAAAGATGGCCGCATCATCAACGATGCCGGGGCGCTGTCCCAGTTCCGCGCTTTTTGTACCGCGTTATGCGCAACGATCGGTACGGGAAATATTGCCGGCGTGTCCACCGCGATCTGCGTCGGCGGACCGGGCGCTGTATTATGGATGTGGGTGGCTGCCTTCCTCGGGATGATGACCAAATATGCGGAGAACGTGCTTGGTATGTTTTTTCGCCGCCGGAATTCTGAGGGTGCCTGGGCAGGTGGTCCCATGTATTATCTGCAGGACGGGCTTGGTTCCAAAAAAAGATGCGCCGGATTGGGACGGGCCATGGCCATTCTTTTCTGCATCTTTTCCATGCTGGCGTCGTTCGGGATCGGAAACATGGCGCAGATCAACAAGATCACGCTCAATTTTAAGGCCGCCTTTTTCCCGAATGAGAATTCCAGCCTGTTTCTCGGCGCTCCGACCGTAAACTGGATGATCGGCGTAGTCCTGATGATCGTGGCTGCAGTCATTATCATGGGCGGTTTCCGACGGCTGGCAGCAGTGTCCGAAAAGCTGATCCCGCTGATGTCGATCGTATACATCATCGGCTGCGCGGTGATCATTTTACTGAATATCACGAAAATCCCCGCTGTGTTTGCCTCGATCTTCAAGTTTGCTCTCGGCCCTGCGGCCATTGCGGGAGGCGCTGCCGGAACCGCGGTGCAGCTGGCGCTGAATACGATCAAGAATGGCTGCAGGCGAGGTGTTTTCTCCAATGAAGCAGGCCTTGGGTCATCCGTCATGGTGCATTGCAACAGCTCCGCCCGGGAACCCGTGCGGCAGGGAATGTGGGGGATCGCGGAGGTCTTTCTGGATACGATCGTGATCTGTACGATGACCGCGGTGGTGGTCTTAAGCTCGGGTGCCATCGATCTTAATACCGGCCTTGTGAAAGCCGGTGTCGACGACGCAACGTTGGTAGCGAAGGCTTTCGGAAATACGCTGGGACGCCCCGGTGAGTGGTTTATCGCGATCATCATCACTCTGTTCGCTTTTACCACGGTCCTGGGCTGGTCCTACTACGGCGCCAAGGTGGTCGAATACCTGATGGGTGTGGTCTGCGGAAAGATCTACCGGCTGATCTTTATTGCGCTGATCGTTTTCGGAGCGGTCATGGAATCAAATCTGGCCTGGGATATTTCGGACACCTTTAACGGGCTGATGATGATACCGAATCTGGTTGGGATAGTGGTGTTGACGCCGCTTATAATCAAATTGACAAAAAACTATGTGGACCGGAGGATCAAGGGAAAGGATATCGAACCCATGCTTTCCTATGATCCGGATATTCAGAAGGATGCGGCAAAAGCAGTCAAGAACGGAATGAGTTAATATATGAGAGAGATCATTTTAAGTACGGAAAGCGGTTCGGATCTTCCGGAAAAACTGATCCGCCGGCACGGCTTTGAGGTAGTGCCCATGCATGTTATCATGGACGGGCGGTCCTATGATGACGGGAGATTTCCGCTGAAAAAAGTATATGAATACTATACGCGTACGGGCATGGTTCCGCATACCGCTCCGGTGAATGAGTTTGAGTATATCTCCTTTTGGGACGGGCTGAAGAGGGCGCATCCGAACGCGGTGATCATGCATTTCACCTATTCCTCAAAGGCCTCCGCTACCTGGGAAGCAGCCGTGAACGCGGTGAAGGACTATAAGGATGTTTACGTGATCGATACGCTGAATGTCTCCGGCGGATGCACGGCGCACATGGTAAGTTCGTATAATTACATTGAGGAGTTGAAGAAACAGGGAGAGATCACGGATTTTCCGAAGCTGGCGAAGGAATTACAGGAACTTGCGAACCGGGCGGTATGCCATTTCATCCCCGGCACGCTGGAATACCTAAGAGCCGGCGGGAGAGTGTCGAACGCCCAATACATCGGCGCCACACTGCTTCAGCTGAAGCCCTTGATCGAAATGGAAGAGGGGAAGCTGATCGCCACGAAGAAATTCCGGGGCACGATGGACCAGATCGTGGATAAATTCATGAAGGCGTTCATTGAGAAATACAAACCGGCCCGGGATTGCCTATATCTTATGTATTCCATGGGTCTGGCGGAGAATGTGCTGAAGCGGATGGCGGATAACGCCCTGGCTTACGGCTTCGCGTCATATGAGTATGTGAGAACCGGCTGCGTGATCTCCTGCCACGGAGGAAAGGGCGCGATGGGACTTGCCGCAATGAGAGAAAAAGAGGAGAAAAAGGAGAGCTTAAAGAAATGAATAATGCTGCTGGAAAAATGGTCATGATCCTTATGCTGCAGTACAGCGTGATCGTGAAGGGAATCGAAAAAAAGCTGGCCGACATGGGCTGCGTCGTGAATACGTTTTCCGAGGAACTGGAAAACCGGGTCAAACGTTTTATCAACGAAACAGAGCTGTTTCTGTTTTATCTGCCGGGAGACCTTACGGATGATGCTTCCAAGGTACGGCAGATGGAACATATCTGTGAGATCCTGGCGGAGCATCAGAAGAAGATCATCTTCATCGGCGAGGCAAAGTACCATGACGATCTGAAAAAGGAATTTCCTCTCGTTGCGGAATACGTATGGATGAACAGGCCCGTTGATATGAAGGCTCTGGAAACTAAGGTGGAGCAGGCTTTTTCTGCGACGGAGACCACCAAAGAGGGCGCAGCGAGCGGAAGAAAAAAGAGGATCCTGGTCGTGGATGACGATCCCTCTTTTGCGAAGATGATCCGGGAATGGATCAAGGAAGACTACCGTGTCGATATCGTAACGGGTGGGATGCAGGCAATTACCTTCCTGCTGAAGGTTCCGGAGGATGAGCCGGTGGACCTCGTGCTTCTTGACTATGAAATGCCCGTGGTGGATGGACCGCAGGTGCTGCAGATGCTCCGGCAGGAGCCGGCAACATCGCACATCCCCGTGATCTTTTTGACCGGGATCGCTTCGAAGGAAGCGATCATGCGCGTGATGAGTTTGAAGCCGGACGGATATCTTCTGAAAACGACGATGCGGGCGGAAATTCTGGCATTTCTTAAAGAAAAGCTCGGATAAAAAAATAAGGGGCTGTCGCAAATGCGGCAGCCTCTTTTATGTGCAGGCCCGTGCAGGGGAATATCCTCCTACTCGATTTCTATTTCTTCTTAAATAGTTTTCGCACCGCGAAGATCGCAAGCGAAATGGCAAAGACGATGCCGACTACCGAAACGAGCGGGATGCCGTTTGGCGTTTTCGGCTGGATGTCGACAAGGGCAAGTATACACGAGCCCAAAAACAGCACGCAGGCC
>JAEESA010000357.1 GCA_016286115.1 Lachnospiraceae bacterium | reverse complement strand
TCCCGAAGAAGAGTATCGGTTTTATCTGGACCTGCGTAAGTACGGCTCAACCCGCCACGCAGGCTTCGGACTCGGCTTCGAACGCTGCGTCATGTACCTTACCGGTATGCAGAACATCCGCGACGTCGTCCCGTTCCCGAGAACCGTGGGGTCGTTAAATATCTAAGTGGGTGCTAGCCTCGTAGGCAATTTACCGGCAAGCAGGGAAAAACAACATTATCAACGCAAAAGATTCAGGAGGTTCTATGGCAGTCAGAAGAGTATACGCGGAAAAGAAGAAAGAGTATGCGGTTGCGGCGAAGGAACTGTCGCATGAGTGCAGGCATACGCTGGGGATCGAAGGCTTAAAGGACCTTCGGATCCTGATCCGTTATGACATTGAAAACCTGTCGGAGGAGACATGGGAGAAGGCGAAGCATACCGTGTTTTCGGAGCCGCCGGTGGATGTGCTCTATGAAGAGAAATTTGATCCGGAGGGCGGATATGTTTTTTCGGCGGAGTATCTGCCGGGGCAGTATGATCAGAGAGCGGATTCCGCGGAGCAGTGCTGCCGTCTTTTGAAGGAGACGGAGAACTGCCATGTGAGAAGCGCGACGACCTATGTGCTGTACGGAGACCTCACGGAAGAACAGATCGAGGCGGTTAAGAAGCAGTGCATCAACCCGGTGGACTCGAGGGTCGCGGGAGAGGAGATCCCGGCGACGCTGATGACGGACTATCCGGAGCCGAAGAATATCGCGGTGGTCGATGGATTCTGCACGATGGGGGAAGAGGACTTTGTCGCTTTGTATAAGTCTCTGTCGCTGGCCATGACGATCGAGGATTTCCGGCATATCCGCAAGTACTTTAGGGATGAGGAGAAACGGGATCCCACGATGACGGAGATCCGGGTGCTGGATACCTACTGGTCGGATCACTGCCGGCATACGACGTTTCTGACCGAGCTCAAGGACCTGTCTGTGGAAAAAGGGTACTACAGCGGCCCGATGGAACAGGCCTTGTGGGAGTACAAGAAAACGTTCCAGGAGATGTATAAGGACAGGGACGATAAGTATGTCTGCCTGATGGATATCGCGCTTTTGGCGATGAAGAAGCTGAAGGAGCAGGGGAAGCTTCTGGATCAGGAAGTGAGCGACGAGATCAACGCCTGCTCCATCGTCGTGCCGATCGAGGTGAACGGCAAGATCGAGGAGTGGCTTTTGAATTTCAAGAATGAGACACATAACCATCCGACGGAGATCGAACCCTTCGGTGGGGCGGCGACGTGTCTTGGCGGGGCAATCCGCGATCCGCTTTCGGGGCGGACCTATGTGTATCAGGCGATGCGCGTGACCGGCGCGGCGGATCCGACCGGGGACGCGAAGGATACGATGGAAGGAAAGCTTCCGCAGAAGACGCTTGTCAGGCAGGCGGCAAAGGGCTACAGCTCCTACGGAAATCAGGTCGGGCTGGCGACAGGCCTTGTGAAGGAGATCTATCATCCCGCCTATGCGGCAAAGCGTATGGAGATCGGTGCGGTGGTCGGCGCGGCTCCGCGGTCGGCGGTGAAGAGGCTGACGAGCGATCCCGGTAATGTGATCATCCTGCTTGGCGGACGGACAGGGCGTGACGGGATCGGCGGCGCGACAGGGTCGTCGAAGGCGCACACGAGCAGCTCCATCGAGGTCTGCGGCGCGGAGGTGCAGAAGGGAAATGCGCCGACAGAGCGGAAGATACAGAGACTGTTCCGGCGGCCGGAGGTCAGCTCTTTGATCCGGAAATGCAATGACTTCGGTGCCGGCGGCGTTTCCGTTGCCATCGGAGAACTTGCGGAGGGCCTTTCCATCGATCTGGATAAGGTGCCGAAGAAATACGAGGGTCTTGACGGAACCGAGATCGCCATCTCCGAATCCCAGGAGCGGATGGCGGTTGTGATCAATAAGTCCGATGTGCGCGCGTTCCTTGCGTACGCGGCGCAGGAAAACCTGGAGGCGACAGAGGTCGCGGTGGTAACGGCAGAGCCCGTGCTTTCGATGAAGTGGAGAGGGAAGGAGATCGTGCATCTGTCCAGAGCCTTCCTTGATACCAACGGAGCGCATCAGGAGGCGGGCGCGGTGCTCGTTTCTCCGGAGAAAGAGGATAACTGGTTTGATGAGAAAATAGAGGAGAGCTTTACCGAGGGCATGAAGAGAGTGCTTTCGGATCTCAACGGCTGCTCGCAGAAGGGCCTGGTGGAGATGTTCGACAGCTCCATCGGAAGCGGCAGCGTTCTCATGCCGTATGGCGGGAAGTACCAGAGGACGGAGAGTCAGGTCATGGCGGCGCGCTTCCCGGTGAAGGAGGGAAAGACCAATGCGGTGAGCCTGATGAGCTACGGCTTCGATCCGTATCTTTCTTCCTGGAGCCCGTTCCATGGCGCGCAGTACGCGGTTTTGACCAGTGTGTCGAAGATCGTGGCGGCAGGTGGGGATTACCGCAGGATCCGCTTCACGTTCCAGGAATACTTTAAGCGGATGTCATCGGATCCCACCTCCTGGGGAGAACCCGCGGCAGCGCTGCTCGGCGCGTTCCATGCGCAGATGAAGCTGGGGCTTCCCTCGATCGGAGGAAAGGATTCCATGTCGGGGTCCTTCAATGAGATCCATGTGCCGCCGACGCTCGTGTCGTTCGCGGTGGATGTCGCAAAGGACGGGGAGATTTTGACGCCGGAATTCAAGAAGGCCGGAAACAAAATTATCGCGATCCCGATCCCGAAGAACGGCTTCGATCTGCGTT
>JAEESA010000356.1 GCA_016286115.1 Lachnospiraceae bacterium | reverse complement strand
CCTTCCCTATGATGTTTATATGGATGAAGCTACCGGCGCGGAGTTTGACTTTAATGATGTGGAAAGTCTCAAGTTTTCCTGCCAGTTCAAGATGCCGGATGTGGATGCCGACACCCTCGCAAAGATCGCTGCGGAGCCGCCCATGAAGAGCGTGATCCAGTATGACGTCAGAATGCCGGGAAAGGATCCGTTTACCTTTAACGACGCGGTCGTCGGTGGTTTTGATTCGCTGGAAACGCTTTTAGACGGATTTGCCGGTCTGCAGAAAAAATATCCCGAACAGATCCCGGAGGCGCTCGTAAGCGCTCTTCGTGAAAAAGAATCAGGAAAATAAAAGGAGCTTGCCATGGAAAACATTATTATTGTCGATCCGTTTTCAACGGGAGTCAACTTTTTGGAAGATATTCATAAAAGAGGCTTTCATCCCGTTGGCTTGTGGACGAAAAGAAACGACGCGATCTATGAGGTGATGAAAGAGGTCCGGGATCCCATTGAACATGACTACAAGGGAATAGCGGACTTTATGACAGAGGAGAAGGAGTATGCCGATACGCTCTCGAAGGTGAAGGAGCTGAAGCCGAAATTCATCCTTCCGGGGGCGGATCTCGGGATCGAACTGGCTGCGCAGCTTGCGCAGGACTTGGGGCTGCCGGGCAACCCGGTGGACAAGATCCCTGTGCTGACGAATAAGTTTCTGATGCATCAGGCCCTTATCGATCATGGCGTCCGCGGCATCCGGGGGAAGATCGTTCATAACTGGGAAGAAACGGAAACGTTTTACCGCGAATCAGGGTTTACCGGCTGCGTCTTAAAGCCCTACCGTGGAGCCAGCTCGGTGGATGTACGGATCTGTGACAGTTTAGAGGAACTGAAGGCAGCCTATGACGAGGTCTTTGCCACAGGAAATTACATGGGTGGAGAAGACGAGGGGATGCTTTTACAGGAGAGGATCGTCGGAACGGAATATATCGTCAACTCCGTTTCCTGGCAGGGGAAGCATAAGCTTTCCGCGATCTGGAAGCACTCCAAGAAAAAGGTCGCAGGCGGCGGCATGGTCTATAACTATACCGAAACCTTAAGCCGTCCGGAAGCCGGCTGCACCGCTCTTGTGAAATATGCGTTTGCTGTTCTGAATGCGCTCGGAGTGCAGAACGGAAACGTGCACAGTGAATTCATGATCGATGAGAACGGGCCGGTGCTGATCGAGATCAACTGCCGTCCCATGGGAAGCGATATGGCGGCGGAGTTTCTGGATAAGATCTGGGGCCACCATGAAACGGATCTGGCGCTGGATGCGTATCTTCATCCCGAAGCGTTTCTCGCGCATCGGAATGACCCCTTCCGCCCGCTGGCTAAGGGGCTGAAAAAGCATCTGATCACGGACAGGGAAATGGATGTGATCTCGGCGCCCGTGCTTGCCATGATCCATAATCAGAAAAGCTTCTGCAAGGCGCGGCTGGGGAAGGCCGTGGCGGATCATCTCGCAAGGACCGTGGATCTGGATACCAGCGCAGGCGTGATCTATCTCGCGAATGAGGATGAAGGGCAGCTCACGCGTGACCGGGATTTTCTGGAGCGGACGGAGATGCGGTATTTTGACATGCTGTTTACAGGGAAACAGGCCAGCATTGACGAGAAACCGGACAATCTCGAGACCGTAGAAGAAGTGCTTGCCCAGATCAAACCGGTGGGTTCTGTTCTGGTTCTTTCCAATGAACTCACAGAGCTTGCAGGCGTGACGGTGGTTTCAGGGGAAGATATTCATGATGCACCGGGCGAATTCCGTTATGGAGTATTTGATATTGTATTTCAGGAAAATGAGGACCCGGAGATCATCTCGTCGGACTTCTTTACGCTTGCACAGAAGGTGAGAAAGGGCGGGTTTATTATTGTTCCGGAACGCGCGTATTGGCACCTTTCCTGCGGAATGGAATCTGTCGAGATCCTGTGCGAAGCGGCCGGGCTTCTGATCGAGGCGCCGAATGCCGATACCGGACGATATGTGATCGCATATAAGGAATAAGGAGAGCGGATGCTGCTGATCAAGGAATATGACCATGAAATGAATCACCGTACCCTTTGTCTTGAAGAGGGACTTTTTCACAAAGCGCTGGATTGCGTCCTCCTCGGGGAAAAACGGTTTCATGTGAAAAATGTGCACGGAGAGGATTTTGACCTTCTTTATGTTGAGAATCAGCAATGGGCGGAGAGTTCTCCGGCCTATCCGGATTCTCCGCTGTTCCATAAGGATCCTCTGTATCCGCCGTATCTTTTATATGATGAAAACCATAAGGAAAAGATCTGTCTGGATGTGTTTGACGGGAGGGAGACCGTCTGGTTCCAGGAGGTCAGTGAATACACCGTGGTGCTGACAAAAGTTCTTTTATCCTTTACAGGGCTAAAGATCCTCTGGAAGGATGAAAGGATCCGTTTCTTTTTCCCGTCTGAAGAAAGGATCAGTTTTTCGGAGGATCCCGGAGAGGGAGCGGAAAGGACGCTTCGTGTCATCAATACCTTCCATGCGTCCGCGTTCCTTGCGGATTTTAAGACGATGGATCCGGTGGTGCTGTTTCATCACGTGTTTGTCTATCAGTGGCTGACGAAGCTGGAGCTTACCAAGGTGAAATATGCGGAGATCATGGTGGCGCGGAGCGAGGGCATCGGCAGCATCCTCACCATATATGCGAGGACGAAGCATTTTCTGGAGAGATTCGTCATTGAAGTGACTCTGCAGTCCAACAGCTCCCGGTATGCGGACCGTATC
>JAEESA010000355.1 GCA_016286115.1 Lachnospiraceae bacterium | reverse complement strand
TGGATATGCTCCACTTGGCTTTGATGATGAATACTGTGCATGGGCAGAAAGGAAAGAAGAATGAAAGGTAAAAAATATTCAAAGCCGACATTAGCACAATCAATCGCATCGTGGCATATAGTAAACGATTTGATTGATTTGGGGTATCCGCACGATTTTCAACACGAAAGCCCACACATTAGAAACTACATGTATAAAATAAGCGAAATTATAGAACAGGCATTTGAGGTGAAAAAAGACGCAGAAAGGAAAGAAGAATGACTATGAAAATATTGATTGCTGTTCCGTGCATGGATGAAGTGAAAGCAGATTTCAATTCAAGCATGATAGCCTTACGGAAACCAAATTGCGAATACATACAGTGTAGGTCATCTCTGATATACGATGCACGAAACAAACTTGCAGAAATCGCATGCAACAGGGGATTTGATAAAGTTCTATGGGTGGATTCCGACATGGTACTAGAGCCGGACACGTTGGAAAGACTGCTTGCCGATGGGGAGTATGATTATCTCTGCGGAGCGTACTCCACAAGAGTTGAGCCACTCGCCCCTGTGGTGTATGAGAGCTTTGAAATTGGGCAGAAGGCAAAGCCGTTTGAGGTGATTCCAAATGAGATATTTGAAATTGCCGGAAGCGGTATGGGATGTGTGCTGATGAACACAAAACTGATATACGATGTCGCTTCAACGTTTGACAGACCGTTCTCACCTATCCTTGGCTTGGGGGAAGATTTATCCTTCTGCTATAGGGTAAAACAGTTGGGTGTGAAGATGTTCTGCGATGGAAGAATCAGACCAGGACATGTCGGAACATATGTGTACAAATTGTAGAGATTGACTGTTCTATAATGATAAAGAAGGGTGTCCGCAAGGATGCCTTTTTTGTGGCTGTTTCCCTTCCGGCAGCCACTCAAGGAGATAATTATGGATGACGATGTTATTGATTTATCACACTTACCCAGAGAAGCGTTTATGAATCGCCTACGGCAATTATCCGATATATCATCGTGTCCATGCACAGAGTGCCGTGCGATCTGTGACCGCTATGACACGATAGATAGATGTGAAGCGTATCAGCTTTGGTACGCTCAGAGAATGGCAATAAGGGAGCGTTTTTATGACGAGCATAAACAGAGAAGACACCATCGAAAAACTAAGAGAAATCCAAGATAAGCGGACTCACTGCCAATGCTCAAGGGAAAAGATTATAGAAAAAATCGCCTTTGACTATGCCATAAAAGTAGTTGAGAGAATGCCGGATGAGAACGTGGTACGAAAACCCTAAGTGGCTGAGAGTCCGTCAGTCTGCCTTGCGAAGAGACAAATATATGGACATGGAGCGGAAGCGGTACGGCATTGCGAAACAGGCTGAAGTTGTCCACCATATTTTTCCGAAAGACGAGTTTCCAGAGTATGCATACGAAATGTGGAATCTGATTTCCTTAACGAGAGAAACACACAATCAGATGCATGACCGTGACATGGATACGCTGTCCGAAAAAGGCATTGAACTTTTACGCAGAACATGCAGAAAATTAGGCAAAGAAATACCGCCACAGTACCGTGAAAAGAAAACACGGCGAAGGAAGGAGATACGCTCTGGATATTATTACGATTGAAGATTTAGAGCAATTCCGAGGTATGTCGAGCGAACTAGAAGCGTTAACAGAAGAAAGGACATGGTTGTATTACCCTGTGTCGAGTCCGAATGGTAGGGAGAACATCGGACAAAGGGGTAATACTCCATCTGATCCAACCGCATCCGCCTACCACAAAATAGAAGCGATGGACAAGCGAATCGAAAGGGCAAGGGAAGAAATCATCGAGAAGCAAAACGCCATCCTAGATTGGTTGGAAACGGTGTCAGACAGGGAAGTAAGAGCCATGATCCATTGGCATTACATCCGTGGTCTGAACTGGAAGCAAACATCGAGGAAAGTGTACGGCTATTCCGATTATCAAGTCGCACGAAAGAGAGTCATGAGATTTTTTGGGAGAGAAAAATGAACAAAAAAGAATTATTCAAATTGATTGAAGACTCAATTAAGAAAGGCAACACGGAAGCACATATCTACTACTCTGCGAAAAATAAAAAATTCACCGCAGAGGTGAACGGAGAAAGGTTTGAATTCCATGTCAGCAATAAACCTGGAACTGCTTCAGCCAAAGATTGAGGAACTGCAGCTTACCCATCCAACCGCAACAGGAATGTCCATCCGAATTGAAGGGGATTATGTTGTGGTAGCATTCACTACGAACGATGGAGTATGCGAATATAGATATGGAAATGAATATATCATGGAGGTTAAATGAATATACCGAAGCCTAGCAGATATCCTGCACCTCCACCTCCAATACCGAAACCTTGGAAACGTTACAATGTCAGAATCGAAATGAGAAACGGTATAACTGACGAGTACATTGATGTAACATGCGAGGATGCAGGATGGTGTATAAAACTGAAAGGCGACAAGGAATATATCGTGAATAAACACTCTATTGTCAGAATAGAAAGGGAAGAATATGATCCCAACAATTGACGGAAGATATAATCTGACCATCCTGTTCAAAGGCGGTGAATTAACCCATGTTCAGAATGCCAATGTGATGGAAGGAGATTGGTCTGTCCAAATAGACACCGAGAAAGAAATATACATTATAAACAAGAAGAATATATTATTCATTCGAGCGGAGAAAAAATGACTGACGAATAAATCAGAGCAGAATCATACCGAAAGGTTAAGGAAAAGTACGAAAAAGTTTTTCGTA
>JAEESA010000354.1 GCA_016286115.1 Lachnospiraceae bacterium | reverse complement strand
TTTATAATGAGCTTTTGAATAAGGACTGGTTCATGACCTTCCCTGATTTTGAGGATTATATCAAGACGAAGGATCTCGCGATCAAAGAATTTGAGGATCGGAAGGCATGGGCGAAGAAGATGCTGGTCAATATCAGCAAGGCTGGATTTTTCTCGTCGGACCGTACGATCAAACAGTACAATAACGATATCTGGAAGCTTATGTCGGAAGAGTAAGGAATTCGTTTTAGATAAGGTATTGCAAGGGTTTTGACATCCTTGCAATACCTTTTTTTATGCATGGGGCAGCGCAGGGTATTTTTTGCTGTTTCAATCCGTCATTTTATGATACAATTTGGAAAATTGTTTTATTTGATAGAAAACCCAAATGACAAAGGATAGCATGAACATACAGGTTATCAGAGCAACGGAAACATGGCAGCAGGCAGGTGCGTATTACGTTCGAATTCAAGGGATGGCAAAACAGCACAATATTTCACTTCAGCGTGAGTTTGACGAACATGATGCGCCGGACACGAAATACATCGTGCTCACGGATGAAGGGTTTCCCATCGCGACGTGCCGGTTTTATCAGATCAACAAGAATTCAGCCATGATCGGCCGTGTCGTTGTTCTGCCGGAGTATCGTGGGCAGGGACTGGGAAAGCGCGTCATGTGTGAAGCAGAAAACTGGCTTTCGGACATTGGATATACGCTGGCAGTGATCGAAAGCCGTGACGTTGCGGTAAATTTTTATCAGCGTCTTGGTTATATAGTTACGGATGCGCATATTATACACGGTGATACCTTCGACTGCATTCGCATGGAAAAGAAGTTAGTTAAAAATCCACGTTGATCAGAAGGAGGAAAGAAATGAACGAAAGATACGATACCTATCTGCTGTATGAGTATATGAAGAAGATTTCCTATACGGTAAGGATCCTTGTAAAGCTGAGTGAGGATGTAAATCCGAAGCTTCTTCATAAAGCGGCGCAGGAGGCCTTTGGAAGATTTCCGTATTTTGCCGTTAAAGTCAGGGTTGGCGAGGGTGGAAATTTTGTGCTGGATCATAATGAAAATCCGATCCCGGTGCTGCCGGAAGAGGATCGAAGGCTTGTACTTGGTTCGGCAAAGGCAGGAGGGCATTTATTTGCCATAACTTATAGAGGGAACAAGGTATGGTTCAATTTTTCCCACTCTTTGTGCGGCGCTTTTGGCGCGTTATTCTGGGTAAAAAGTACATTGTATCAGTATCTGACAAAGAAATACGGGGAAATGGCTGCTCCTGCGGATATCAAGCTCCCGGGCACTGTGATCATGCCTGAGGAAATGGAATTGCCGGATGCCGCAAGCCTTCCGGATGATGAACCGGTCAAACGGTATGAAGGGGAAAGCAGCATGATCGGAATTGGCAGATTTCTAAAATATCTGCTGAATCCCTTTGTGAAGGATAATTACTATTATGAGATCACGACACCGGCTGACCGGTTTATGGAGTACGCAAAGAGTATAGACGGCAGCCCCAATACCGTCATGGCGTCGTTCCTCTATAAAATGATCGCCGGATATTTTCCGCCAAAGGCCGATGAGATCCTCTCCGGCAGGATCGCGGACGATTACAGAAAGGATATAGGAGCCGACAGATCCTATCGTGATTTCACCAGAATACTGCATATCAAGTATGACAGAAGTATGGAACATGAACCCATAGAAAAGCTGAACATGGTAGCAAGAGGAGGCATCATCCTCCAGATGCAGCCGGAACTCAGCTGCGAACGGTACAGACAGGTAGAGGATATCCATAAGGGAATTGATGCGCAGCCTGACCTCAAGAGTAAGAAAAAATACGCGACAACCCATAGCCTGTTCCGGTCAGATAAGAGAGATATCTTCAGTGTGAGCTATGTCGGACAGACAGACTGGGGCGGCATGGCGGAATATATCACCGAAGTCCATACGATCACAGACGGTGATTTTATGCTGGAGATGAATTCGCTTCCTGACAAGTTCTGCCTTACCTTTCAGCTGATCAATAAGGACCGTAAACCTGTGGATCTGTTCTGCAAGGTCTTTGAGGAAGAGGGGCTGCCATATACTCTCTCCGAAATGAAGAAACGATATCTGCCGGACATCCAGCTGCCGAAATGATGCATACCGGACCGGTGGATCGAGTAGGTTTCTGTCAACACAGGCATCCGTGGATATGTCATGGCTTGCTTTTTCAAGGGAGACCATAGTATGAAAAAAACTATAGTTATTTTTGTCAACGTGATCATAATGGCTGCCATACTGGTCTTCGTTGTGCTTTATTCCGGCGCTGAGAAGAAAAACGCCTATCAGAGACAGGTTGAGCATTTTGAAAATACAACGGTCACCATGGAGCACGTGACCGAGAATTATCTAGAGGGCGAGCAGCGGATCTGTGATGTCTGGGCGCGCTATATCAGCAATGGGGACATGTCCATGGAAGAGGCGGTCGAGTTTATCCGCGCCTCCCATGTCCTTTCGGAGACTTCCGCGCATCTGATCGATCCTGAGACGCTCACCGGCCTGTCTACGCGCCCGAAGCAGGGCACGGCCGATGACTGCGCCGTTTCTTACGGGCGGCTGGATCTCCTGCAGGACGTGTCCTGGATCCATGAGATCGGGGAGTCCGTCAACATCACCCGCGCCTACACGAATCCCATGAACGGGGAGCAGTCTCTGGCCTTCTGCAACAAAGTCACCCTGCGCGCTTCCGAGGACGGTGGCTCCGGGTCCGCGGTTCTGCTGCGTGTGCTTCCGGTCGCGGAGCTGGAGCAGAAA
>JAEESA010000353.1 GCA_016286115.1 Lachnospiraceae bacterium | reverse complement strand
GATCGTCCTGCGCAGCTTTCTCGTGGCATCGTCCGTATCATTCGGATCCGGCAGGGTCCTGTACTGCGCTAAAAGATCCATGATCTGGATCGCCTTTTCCTTGGACGCGCCGGCAAAGGCCAGAATTTCCCGCAGCGGATCCGCCGACAGGGTCAGGGTTTCGCTTTCCTCCTCGGCTTCTTCTTCCAATTCCATAGGTTTCGTTTCCACCTGCGGTTTCGCTTCTTCCATCCTCTGGCGGTAATACTCAAGCTGTTCCAGCGCAGGCAGCGCCCTGGTCAGATACTTCGCCGTCGAAAGGATCTCTCCGGTCAGAAGCTCTTCATTATCCGCATAAAACGCTTCGATCTTAGGCAGCGGCTGTTTCGCGTACGCCAGATAGAAATTCTGCCGGAAGTGCTCCGGCGACGCAGGGAATTCCGGGTCATCCTTAAACTCCTCCAGGTTGCTCAGCACCTGCTCCAGCCGCCCTGCGATCTGGCTCGCGGTATTGATCACGGCCAGCAGGAAAACCGGCCCGTAATTCTTCTCCCTGTAGATCGTTTTCAGATCCTCCGGCCCGCTGTAGGGAATCGAATACAGCTTCCCATCTTCCTCCGCCACATAATCGTACTTATACGTATTCCCGAGACAATCCGGCACGCCAAGCACATTACCGCCCTTCAGCGGTACATTCGCGTGCTCCGTCTCGATCCTCGCCGACCCCTTGATCAGCCAGTAGATATGTGTCAGCTTGCTCCCCTTTTTAATGATCCGCTGACCCTTTGCAACCTCCACAACAGACAGCATTTGTCCTTCTCCCATCCGGTAAAAATCTCTGTAGTGTATTTTTTGATACGAATTGCTTCGCTGGTATCATGATATTTTAGCATGGACGGCATAGGGTTTTCAATGCTATAATTCCTATGATTTTTTGCAAAGGAGGCATGAGCCATGAAAAACTATTCCACAGAAACAAAATGCGTACAGGCCGGATACCGCCCGACGAACGGGGAACCCCGGCAGGTGCCGATCATCCAGTCCACGACCTTCAAATACGATACCAGTGAAGATATGGGAAAACTCTTCGATCTGGAGGCCTCCGGCTATTTCTACACAAGGCTGCAGAACCCCACGAACGACTATGTCGCCGCCAAGATCGCCGCGCTCGAAGGAGGCGCCGCCGGCATGCTGACAAGCTCCGGCCAGGCTGCCAACTTCTTCTCTCTTTTCAACATCTGCGAGACCGGCAGCCACATCGTTTCCTCTTCCTCAATCTACGGAGGGACCTTCAACCTTATCTCCGTGACCATGAAAAAAATGGGGATCGACGCGACCTTCGTCTCCCCCGACTGCACCGAAGAGGAGCTGAACGCCGCTTTTCGTGAAAACACGCGCGCGGTCTTCGGGGAAACAATTGCGAACCCGGCCCTGACCGTCCTCGATATCGAGAAATTCGCGAAGGCGGCCCACGCACACGGCGTACCGCTGATCGTCGACAACACCTTCCCGACACCGGTCAACTGCCGCCCCATCGAATGGGGTGCCGATATCGTGACCCATTCCACGACCAAGTACATGGACGGGCACGGCACTGCTGTCGGCGGCGCCATTGTAGATTCCGGAAAATTCGACTGGATGGCTGAGAAGGATAAATTCCCCGGCCTCACCACGCCGGACGACTCCTACCACGGCATCGTTTATGCCGAAAAGTTCGGCCTCGAAGGCGCGTTCATCACCAAAGCCACCTCCCAGCTGATGAGGGACCTCGGTTCGATCCAGAGCCCGCAGAACGCGTTTTACCTGAACCTCGGCCTTGAATCCCTGCATGTGCGCATGCCGCGCCATGTGGAAAACGGGCAGGCCGTGGCTGAGTTCCTCTCCGCGCACCCGAAGGTCAGCAAGGTCAGCTTCTCCGGCCTCAAAACCGACCCCTACTATGAACTCGCACAAAAATACCTCCCGAAGGGAGGCTGTGGTGTTGTCTCATTTGAAGTGGAGGGCGGCCGCAAAGCCGCTGAAGCGTTCATGGGGCGGCTCAAGCTCTGCGCCATCGAAACGCACGTGGCCGACGCGAGAAGCTGCTGCCTGAACCCAGCCACCTCAACGCATCGCCAGATGACCGACGAGCAGCTCGCCGCCGCCGGCATCCCCGCCGGCCTGATCCGCATTTCCTGTGGTCTCGAAGCCAAGGAAGACCTGATCGCGGACCTCGCCCAGGCATTAGGTTAAAAACCCCCTCGCCTGCGGCGACAGGGTGGAGATATATCCAAGGAAAACGTCGGAAGGCGTTTAGCGAGACTTGGAATTTCTCAGTACCCAGCGTCCGCGCGCCCGGACGGCGCGCGGAGGGTCCAGCCGAAGGCAAGCCATGGATGGCGGTTGGACCCGACGCGTACGGTAGCATATCCTTTCGGGAAAATTCCTAGTCTCGCTTAACGGCTGGAGCTAGTTTTCCGGGATATGTCTCCGGCCTGACGACGCAGGCGCCGGGTTAATCTAATATTTCCTCCGCTACCCGCCGTAGCGGCAATCCGGAGTCCATCGCCTGCTTTTGGATGAGGCGATGGGCTTCCTCTTCGGTTATCCCTTTCTGTTCGATCAGCACCAGCTTCGCGCGGAACAAAATCCTCTGTTCCTCGAGCCGCTCTTCTGCTTTCTCCACCTTTTTTCTGAATTCGTGCAGCTTCTCCAGCGTCGCCATCAAAAAGCGCACAGACCGTCCGAGCCCGCCGCGGGGCAGCGGCTTTCCTGCCACGAGCACGCCTGCGTCCACCACGCGGTCCGTGATCTCGCCGGCCACGTCCTG
>JAEESA010000062.1 GCA_016286115.1 Lachnospiraceae bacterium | reverse complement strand
CCCGCCCACAAGGGGCGGAGATTCAGATCTCGATCTGGAAAGCAGGGCGAACGCCATAAGCGTCGGACGCGCCGTCGGCGCTCGCACCGCCGTTGTAGCCGACAAGCGCAAAATTCGACGCGGACACGACCGAGCGCAGCCACCCCCATTCGTATGGTTCGCCTTTTCTATCAGCGATTCGATGCCGACGGTCTTTTAGCCACTCGATCTGTCCGGAACACTTATCGAAATGCTCATCCAGTCCAAACATCTCCTGGATGGATAGCAGTGTCAGAAGGTCTCCATTCTCGAATGGTACCAGCTGATCCTTGATGTCTGTGTTCTCTGCGAGATCCTGCAGCTTCTCTCTGAGAAGTGATCCTTCCCAGTCGCCCTTGGTGGTGCTGGTCGGATTCATCTCCATTGCTTCGTCCAGGTAATCGTCTGTCAAGAAGAGCATTGTATCGCCTCGCTCCTCGATGGCCGTGGCGAAGTGCTCCTCTCCGGAGAAGTTGACCTTGATTCTGTCTCCGACCTGCAGGCGGTCTGCTTCTGTTTCGATTTCTCTCATAACTTTCATTGGTTTTTCCTCCTTTGGTTTGTACGGTTTTGGTAATGGCATCCATGCGAGCAAATCACCCGGATTAGGATTGTTTTCAAAGTATCCATCCGAATATATATCCATCATCACATATCCGTCACTTGTTGTGACGAGAACTTCTTCTCCATTCGACGGAACTTTGCAATTCATAATGTAGTCATACTCTTCTCCGTACGATTCGCGTTCTTCGTCAGTTAGTCGTCTTTCTTTGATTTTTACCCACTCCATGATCAACCTCCTGTTTTTTCTTTTTTCTTTTGTCTTTCTGATAATTGTTTCCACCCAGCACGCGCCACAGGATATAATCAGCACGCTCAGGCAAATCCACATACAGACTGTTTGATATTCATCCATTTGCCTTCCTCCTGCTTTTCCTTGTCTCGGCGTGATGATTGGCGTCATATCTTAGATGACACGGTGCGCATAGCGGCTTCAGATTCTCAGGGCGAACATCTGATGGTGTGTGGTTTAAGTGCGCCACTGTCAGCGTCCGCTTGTGAGTATCAAACGGTTCGCCCGGCTTTCGACACTGCTTTCCGCACTCGGCACAAATCCAACCAGCGGCTTCTTTAATCTTGAATGCTATCCGCTTCCAATCTTTTGGATATTGCTTGTAATCCATCGGCATTTTGGTGTCCTCTCAGTCTTTTCTTATTCTTAATCCGGATCCGGTTCCGGCTGAAAAACGCTTATAATGCCTTTTGCCATATTCAATCCGCAATTCATAAGATACGCCATGTTTACTGCCGTCTCGCCCTGATCCTCATTTTCTTTCTTTAACATTTCCATCTTGTTGTCGATAATTCTTTGAATCTCATTAAGGATATCTGTCGTGTTGTCGTTGAGACCTAAGATAGCGTAGCCGTCCTTTAGACCAAACTCCGGACAGTGACTCAAAACATATGTTATGGTTCTTTTTGTCTGTCGACCGGTATATTCTTTGGTCTCAGGATCCCATTCTTTCAGGATGATCTCATCGCCTACTAAATAGGTTTCTCCATCATCCTTTTTTCTCAATTCAAAGTTTTTTAACCCGGCTCTGATCTCGTCAAAGTATTGAGGATATATCTTCTTTTCGTGCGCCATGATCTCCTCCTCACTTATCTTCGCCGATATTGCTGGCTCCGTAGCCTTTCCTTTTGGACGCTCGAGCATACATCCAGATGCCTTTCTTCATCCTCGGCTTCTTGATCTCGCGGTAGTAGACGCTATGTACCACCTTGCCGGCATCGCGATAGCCTTCACGCTCTGCCTGTCGTCGGATCATCCCTCGGATGAATTTGCGGTTGAATACTGCTTTTGGGCTATAGCCTTTTCTGTCTTTTGTCATTGTTCTGTTCCTCCTTATGAGTATTTTTTGTGTGCTGCCTGCATATCTTCATCTGAGATATCAAGGTAGATCTGTGTGGTTCCAATGTTCTCGTGCCCGAGAAGCTTTGATACAGTGATTAGTTCCATCCCGGACTGAAGTGCCATCGTCGCTCCTGTTCTTCTAAACCGATGCGGATGAGTTTTCTCAACTTCCGCTCGCTGACCAATCTTCCGGACTATAGATTCTATCGTACTCGAGTCCGAATGCCTTTCTTCGTCTACAGCTTTCGGATCCATGTACCATTTGCACGATGTCTGTCTTCTTTTTCCTTTTGTCATTGCCTTTACATCGCCAGCGTTTTTAGCTCTTGGAAAAAGATATGGATTTTTGTCTTTTCTTTCGTTGAGATAATTTTCGATTGCCAGTACCGCTCTTGGTGTCAAATATACCTCTCTGTCTTTTGCTCCTTTTCCGTGGACTATAATTTTATCTCCATCTATCTCTTGAAGTTTGATTTGTGATATTTCCGAAACCCTCGCCCATGTTGAGATCAACGTCTCGATGATTGCTGTCTCTCTGTTTGATCTGCAAGCCAGCCGAAGCTTCTCAATCTCCATTTGAGTGAATGCTTTTTTCTTCTTTTTTTCTTCCTTAATTGCTTCCACACGTGCCATCGGGTTTTTGAGGAGTATCTCTTCGTTCCTGAGCCATGTGTAAAATGCTGATAGGTTTCTTCTCTCATTATTTGCTGTTGTCTTCGATACCTTGTCAACCTGCACTCTTTTGGCTAAATATAACCGGATATCATCCGTTGTTACTTCGTTATATGGTTTCCCGATTATTTCCAGCGACATCTTTACCGATTTTTTATAATACTCGACTGTTCGCCTTGATAATCCTCTGGCTATTTTCGCCATCAAAAACCGCTTGAGTATTTCATCGTTGATATCTCCTTGGTACACGGCGATACTTGTTTCTTCTTTTTTGATTTCATACCCGGAGCACGCGAGGCTGATTGCCATTTTTACATCCATAAAATCATCTTCGCTAATAAACGGAGTGATGGTATTGATCAATTCTGTTTCAAAATCAACTCTCATATAAGTGCCCCCATTCTTTTTGGAGTGTAGAGGATGTGAGATCTTTCTGTCTGTCTTTCATCATATGGATCTGTGAGTGTGCTTCCTTGCACTGCGATTCCATATATCCCAAGGAGTGACATCTGCACATAGCACATGTATACAGCATTCCAATCAAGATCCTGAGCGACGACTCTCATCTTTTTCTGATATGGAATTCCTCTTTTTTGGAGTATCTTTGCAACAGCTACTATCATTCCTCCACTTCCACAGGACGGCTCATTTATTGAGTAATATCCCTGATTATCTGAAAGTGTGGCTATATCTGCTGTCATTTCTGAAATATGAAAAGGTGTAAAGAACTGTCCTGCGGTCGAACTCCCAAATTCCTTTGACATAAATATCTCTCCGAGGATATCTGATATTTCTTCTTCGTATGCTTCTGTCAGCCATGCCATCATTTCAGAGAACTTTACGATAGTTTCCTTGCCATATTTATTGAAAATTGCATTGTACATTTTTTCTCTTTCTTGCCAGCATTTATCGTGGTTCAACCAACAGCTGTTTTGTATGGATAGAGCCATCACCTTAACCCAATCTGTAAAGATTTCATATTCTGAATACATCCCAGCCATCGAGCTTATAGTTTTGATAATATCGTTTTTGGGATTATTCATCCTACCGCCTCCTCGATCACATCCTGCAGTTCCATAAGTGGATATGTTATCGCTCTTCTATCTCCAATGTAGATTACTCGCCCGATATTCTTCCCGGCATCTACCACATCGAGCCACGCCCATGTGAATGAACTCCACTGAATAAGGACAGTACCGGATGGAATAATAGCCTTGTCGGTTCGGATCTGCCAGGGCAGGAGTGTTGGATCGTAAACTAACTTGAATGGTTTCTTTTGTTCCTGCATGCGTTTCTTTTTCTGGTCAGCTTCTCTTTTCTTTTTTTCTTTTGCTTTTCGAGCTTTTCTCTCTTTTTTCGTCTCCGATCTGATGAGCCATACCTTACGCTCTACCAGATAACCGTTACTATCCGTGAAGACATCCACAGCTCGTCGGCCACCGTTGTAGCGACCAAATCCACCGTAGTCCTCGATATGTCTTTTACCGATGCCTTCGATGTAAATCCATGACCCCATCGGTACCAATGGATTTCTTAAGTCTACCGCTGCCGTCCTGCCTGCCTTCGCATATGCTCCAGATGATGTGTCGTGAGTTCCGGATGGTGTATTACTCGATGCGGAATAAGTTGATATGTACCACTTCCCCAGCGGCTCTTTGATAGTCTTGGCAAGGCTTCCGCTGCCTAACAGGGCTATGCTAAGCAATATCCCTCCAATCACTCCGGATAAGAAGCATATGATCTTTTTTTCTTTACTCATGACTCCTCCTCTTTGTCTAACAGTGTTCTTTGCGGCATGCCTACGATCGGCATCAAGATCCACTGACCGTTTACGCACTCGAGCTCGTCCTGTGAGTTGACCTGCTCATTCTTCACTTCATCCTTAATTGTTATAGCGTTGTTGACTTTATAAGCGAAGTGAAGGCAGCGGGCTATTCTATCCGGAAGCTGCTTCTCCTCGATCTGAAATGTAATCTTTGCGGTTAAGGTTCCGTCGTCAGCTCCCTTGTTGATCATCTCGTTTATCAACTTCTGGATGCCTGCATTGATATCAATTCGAATAGGATCCATGACCGGATCTTCGATCTGTAAACCCTTTTCAAAATCTTCTCTCTTCATAATTCCTCCACTTCTACCTCATCGAGGTTTTTTAATATCGGCAGCGCAGGAATTCTTTTTGCAAAAGCATATCCTGCTTCCTGATTGCATCCTCTTGACTCTCTCCAACCTTCCATCTGATACATCGAATCGCATACTTCCATCATTGCGAATGATATGATCATATACTCATCATGTGTGAGCTTCGGAAGGGCAGCGGCTACTCTAACCGGGTTGATTATCTCAGCGCCTAAATATTCATCTCTGAGTCTTGCTTCCGCTTCTGCGAATCTCTGCTCCGCATCCTGCGTCCCCGTGATTGGACCTGAAAGATATATTCTCATGGTGTCTCCTTTCGTATTCTTTTAGGTTTCGGGCGTCGGACATAGCAAAGTCGATTCCACCTTGTTTGAGGCGGTGACGGATAGAGCCTTCCGATCGCCCGGTTTTTCTTGCGATCTCTCGAATCTGATAGATTTCCAAACTCATAGCTTTTTACCACATTTAGGACAATAATCAATGTTGAAGCCTATGATATAGTCACCATTTCTCAATACAGTCGCTCTCTGATCATCGTGGTCGATCTCGAGAATCCATTTTTCTCCGGTATCTCCTCTGCGATAAGTGATACTGCAGGTCTGATTGTTCTTGATGTCCTTTGCCTCAACCTCGCCCGGATCTACCACATCAACCTCCGGCTCCAGCATCGGATTCTCGGTCTCGTTTTTTTCCTCTTCAATCTCCGCTTCGCAATGTGTATCTTCGGGCTTTTCTGCCTTTTTGGTCTCGATTTTCGGTTTTGGTGTCTCTTTTTTTGGTTTTTCCGCTTTTTCTACATTGTCCGCGGGCTTTTTCTCCTCCAAAACCTCGCCAGTCAATTCCATGTACATTTCATCCGGTTTGTATCCGTCAATCCGATCCACGATCAGTTTTCCACGGATAGTATCCACCATCTGGTTCCAGGAGTAATCCGTGGTCTCTCCGCCGATCATCACTTTGATAACATTTCCCTTCAGGAAGAAGGTGGCCGAATCTACCACGATGGCTTGAAAGCCCGTTCCGGTAAATGCCATGTTGATGTCTCTTTCCGTTCCCGGACTCACTATCTGGCCAAAGATGTCTTTGAACCGTTCTTTAATCTTCGGATGTTTCAAAAGGTCCTCGATGCGGCTTTCCAACGGATCTTTTTTCTCCTCGCCGGTCATCGCCTGAATGAAGGATTCTTCTTTGGCTTTTTCTTCCGCCTGCTCGATGTCCTTTGTCAGCTGACGCAGGTCGTCACGCTTCATGTTCGGGTCGATGTCTTCTCTGACATTCTCCGGGAGCTTCAGCATCTCGATGAGGTTTGTCTGATTGTACTGGCTCCACTTATCGTCAAGCTCCGGTGAATTGCCACCGATGGAATACTGCTCGTTCAGAGTCTTAAACCTCGAAACCTGTGAAGCGGAATATCCATACGCGCTCTCGGCGAACTCGTTCACTGTACTGTATCCGCCCTCTTTGTAGCTTCCTGTCTCTTCCACGTGCCTCAGCACATATCCCAGCTCGATCGCGCCTGTCACTGCCTGTGTCATAGCTTTCTTGATCTTGTCGGTGGATTTTTCGATGTGCTGTCTGGCATCGTCCAGGGAGTCTAATCTCCACTGGCTCATAATCTCGTCCATACGTGTCCTCCTTTCGCCCCGCCGAAGCGGGGCCTCATGTATTGTGATGTAATTTCCTTGAGGTACCTATAAATAGTTTTTGCCGAAGATTCTCATAAACTCCTCGTGAGAATACTTCTCTTCAAACGTTTGCTGTGCTAAGCGTTTTAACATGAGATCCTTGCCGCCTTCTTTGTTTGGGTTATTGTGGATAGACAGCGGTCCTCCATATTCTCCGGCGCGGTGGCATCTGCACATACATATCTTTACCCAGAGTCCGTATTTCTCTGAGTGTTTTCTGTTTGGCCCTCCGAACACATGATGTTTATCTAAGGCTTGATAGGTGTCCTCCGGGTGCTTTGGATCATTCTCTGATTTATGATCCAAGAAAAAGCATCTGGTCTCATCCTGCTGTAGCACGCTTTTTGACATCTTTTTGTACCTTCTTTTTCAACTTATCCAGAAATGGTTTTATGACCTCTTCGTAATCCTCGGTCTTTTTATTGTTCTTCGCATAGGCTTGTTTTAGATTTCCTCCCATATCCGTTTCGACGGTATAAAAGGATTTGTCTGGGGCTTCCTTTTTTCTCAGGAATAGGATCATGCACTTATGTTTGATCATCTTATCAATATATCCGGCGCGGCCTACACAATTGTGTTGTGCCTGTCCTTCCATGACGATCTCTGTGGCTGAGGTAGCAGGACGGATGATAAACGCGTCATCCTCGAGGGTGAACCTTTTTACCAGTTTCTTTACGGAAGCTGCTAAAGCTTCATCCTTTGCTTCCGCTGCCTTCTTGGCCTGCTTGGCTTTTCTCTCTTCCTCGATCAGCAGTAGACTGTCATGAGCTGCGACTATATCATTCGGGAATAGATTAAATGGGTTCGCCATATCTATTTCTTCCTGATAGCACATATCGATGTAATCGCTGTAAGTATTCAATATCGACTGTTTGATGTGGTACCCATCATCTTTACCAGCCAAGTATTTATAAAGCTTCGTGAATCTGATCTCCAGTCTTTCAGTCAGCTGTATCATTTCCCGAATATCTCGATGATTAGCAAAGGCATATAATGTAGTTATGAGATCCTCCTGCTTAACATCCGTCTCTTCGAGTCTCTGAAGAGCTTCTATTCCTTCGATATGTATTATTGTGTTTTCTTCGGACTCCATGAGTAAACGCAGTGTTTCTTTTTTTATTGCAAGAAACTTGTGGAGTTCCATTTCCTTTGAATTGAGACGACCATAACCGTACCAGTATTTTTCATAAAGCATGTCGTCCGCCAACATCTCGAATCCGTTTTTGTAAAGACCTTCGATCTGAGGATGCTTCTTTAGTTTTCTTTCCAGACTAAACAGATCAAGCCCGTCATCAATAGCGATGTAGTCTTTTATGTATCTAAGTGTAAAGCCTGAGATGTCTATCCATTCCTTTTTAGATCCGTAAGTCGCCGGCAGATAATAATCAAGTTCTTTTTTATTATCTCTTAATCTTTGCTCGTTCCGGTTGTAATCGCAGTATGGTGCTAAATAGTTCTTTGTCGCTCCGTAACTTCTATTCAGGTACCAGCGATCACATTCTTCCGGAGTTTTCCACCCTTCATCGTAAAAGTATCTTTTTTCAAGCCATCTCTCCTCGCCATCTATCATAGAGATACAAAGATATTCATAAAAGTGTTCTTCCAGAATAGTGGCCGTTTCATCGACTGATTTTGGATTTATCCTATTAAGCCTGAATGTACGGAGCAGGAAACCTCCCTCGCATTTCTGAAACCACATGAAGAATCTGCTTGTATAGGTCGGAACCGTCTTGTAAGTTCTGGCTTCGATGATGTGGCCACACTTCGGGCATTTGACATAGTGACGATTTCTCAGTCTTTCGTACTCGCTATGCGCCGCGCAATTCGTACAATACCCAGCCTTCTTTCCGGCTTCATAAAGGATATAATGCTTTGAACTTTCGTGAGCCCATCTCTCCACCTTTTTTGGTATCTTCTTCATCTTGGATACAACTGAATCGATAATATCCTGCTTTGATTTGTTTATTCTGGCAGTTTTTTCTTTCTGCTTTTGTTGCTGCAGCTCCTCGATGGTATATCCGAATAGCTTTGTGTCAAGATGCTTGTCATAGATCGTTTTCGCGGTGTACCAGGTCGACGGATTGATCACGCGCTTCCCCCACTTTTTGCCATCCCACGTCTTCCAGCATTTTGGCGTCATCACGGTGATCAGCTCCGGCACATATTGCCTATTCTCTCTTATCCAGGAATAAATCCACACCTTTCCATCTTTTTCTTCTTCATGGATGATTCTTTGGAGATAGACATAATATCCTCTATTTTCCTTGAGGTCTTTTTCTCCTTTGTTCAAAAGTGCTTTCGGGATGGCTGGAAATTTTGGCTTCTCCATCCTCATGCCCCCTTGTAGTATTTTTTCATAATCTCGAGGGCTTTCCCATCAGAGACGATTGCCTTGTTACCATCCTTGTGATTCCTGGCGAAATCCTCCACCTTCTTGAAGGCGTCCTTCAGACGTTTTCCTTTCTTCCGGATGCCCTCGGCCAGTTTGATATCATCCATTTCTGATTTCAGGAGGTCGGCCGCCATCTTCTCGGTATCGTTCTTTGCCTCGAGGTCTAACTTGGCCATCGCTGCGGTGATTGGATTGCAAAACTCTTCTGTGAGGTTTGTCTCTCTTTTCTTTGCCCACTGTAAAGCGTGGCCTTCGGTAAAACCGTTCTCTACAGCAAAGGCTTTGAGGGAATCAAGGTCCCCCTCTTCTCGGAATCCGTCCGCATAGAGGTTTAACTCTTTGGCAGATCCCATCTCTCCAAAATCGTGGAAGAGATCATTCTTCGTGTCCTTTTTTGCCATACGTGTCCTCCATTTCTTCCATCGCATAACCACCTTTTTCGGTGGCCAGGATGGAACTTTGTTTGAATCTGTGATTTATGTCCCGGACAACCGTCAGATTCAGATTGCCCGCTTTCTCATAGAACTCTGTCCAAAGTTCTTTATGAGCGTTCAGGTTGTGATTTTCCTTTTTCATCATCATGGCCGAATATGGATTTTCGACATACATGGTCAGATCCGTTCCCGGCTTTACCAGTGATATGGCCCGAAGCGCTGCGAGGGCTTCGGCGTGCTGGTGGGATAGATGAGAGAATCCGTAGATCTTCAAAAAGTTCCTCGGATCTCCGACTGCTTTCAGGACGATCGCCACAGCAGCTTCGCCTCTACCATAAGGACCGTTCCAGTTTATGGTGATGAAAACTTCGGCTTTCATGGCGGATCTCCTCTCGATCTGAGCATAATATAGTTTTGATATGGGAATCCGTCCTGATTGATTCCCTCGTGTAGCGTTTCCTTTAGCACGATGAATCCTTTTTTATTCCTTGGATTCTTCAGGAAGGAATTGGCTTTCACTATCCACTTTTTGGTTTCCGGCCGGCGCAGGTTCTTGGAACATGTCCACATCCTACCTTTGCCTCCGGCTTCCTTCCACTGCTTTCTGCCTTTGATGAAATAACTGGCAATCTTTGAATACTCTCTATCCTTGGTTAAAGGTTTCAGATCGATGAAACCTTTGTCCCATAGTTTGTAGATCTCTCTGGCATCCACATCTCCATTCATCGCAAAGTGATGATGGAGTGCTCCCTTCTTTCCGAACTCGGTGAAAGCGATAAACTTGAGTTCTGTCTCGTTTTTCTTATACAGTCTCCGGAGCTTCCGCAGCAGATCCGTTCTGTCTTTCTTTGCCTGCTCGATAGTCTGCGGTCGTTCCTCCGGTTTGTATGTGAATGTCATATAGTAGTCGCCCGGGTAGAAGTTCTCATTCAGTCGGATGGTCAATTCCCAGATGTCTCTTCTGTTATGGCTTTCTATCTGTGATCTCTCCGTCTTATCGGTGGGAGGTTCCCTTCTGAGATTCCTCTTTTTCCACCTATTGGAGTAGTGATTCCTGACAATGAGTGTTTCCCCAGCGATGGTCTCCTCATGGATATATGCCATACGCCCTCCTGTGGTCCCAGTGTGGATGACCTTAACAAGGTCATAAGGGGCATTTCAGCCCCGCCATTTTGTGTTTTCGCTTGACTTTCCAGGGCATATATGGTATAATCATAGTGTCCTGAAAAAGTTAATAATACGTGTTCTTGGAAGGAGTCGTTTCGGTCGGCTCCTTTCTCCTTTTTATGAGGAAGATTTGACTAAATCTCTCAGTATGCCTCCCGGCTGGCAATATACCGGGAGGCTTCGGCAACCGTGAAAAACAACAACGTAACGACATTTCACTATTCCAAACATAAGGAGATTTGTTCGGTTGCCACGCGACGGCAGGGAATCGAACCCCGCTACTCTGACCTGCGGTTGATGTGTTTTCCGGCCTGAATCTCCAATTACGCCGCATAGGTATATGTTTATACCCTAAAGGGGTTGATCCCCTAAAATGAGGATAATTATCGCCACCATGAGGGCGAAGAATCCCGCTGCCGTTAAGACCTCTTTCAAAATCTCCCTTGCCGGCATATCTCCAAACAGATCTATGGCTTCATCAATTATTTCCTGGATCATGGTACCGCTGCCCTCCTTCGCAAGATATTGTTTTCGTCTTCGTCGGTACCAGCTGATCATCCGATGTCAATGTTGTTGAGAATGTCTCTGATCATCGCTATCCCGGAGTCAGCTCCGACAAAGATTTTTCTATTCGGTGATTGTGAGTTTTTGAAATAGACTTCGATGTACTCGCCATTCCGCTTCAGTTCCCTCACATCGTCTCCGGCTCTGGTGTGCCGGATCGTCATCGTGAGGAGTTCGAGTAGCGCCGTGACCGGTTCGTGGTCTGCGGATGCGGTACCCTTAAGCAGCTCGAAGAGTTCCCTGAGTCTGTATTCGATCCATCCATATTTACATGATTCTATGAATGATGGTGAGATATCCGGTGTGAGCTTTTCGATTTGTTTCCTTGCTTCTTCCTCCGGCATATCAAGAATGCGTTCGATGTCCTTGATTTGTTCGTTTATCATACGTGTTCTCCTTATCTGCTCCCGACTTTTAACTGGGCTTTCTGTGCGTCATACCCTCTTTGGATCTCTCTGTACATAGCCTGCTGGCCACATCCTACGGCTGAGGCAATGTCTTTCGTGCTGTATCCTTCGTCCAGCATCTTCTCGATCAGCTGCCTCTCTGCATAAGTGATCCTGTGGTGAGGTATTCCTTTTGTACACTTTTTCTCCAATTTGACATCACCTCCTGATTTTGGTAAAATAAAAAAATGCGTCAGAGTCGTTAAACTCTAACGCATTTTCGTTACTTTTTATGAAATGCGATTCAAGTCTCTTTGACTCTTTCGCATTTAATTATAAAACTTTCGCTTGCAAATGTCAAGTATAAATGCGAATTTTTTTATCTTACACAAGTTAGCGTGTCCCGCTGCCTATAATATCACGGTTTTTCGACGAGTTTTGAGGTTAGGCGATTTTGGCCAGCTCCTCTTTGAATAGTTCCTCTGATGATAGATAGTCAAACATCTTCCTCGGATAGGTGTTGATCCAGTCCTCGATTTCCTCTACATCCCTCTGGGTGAGGTAGTCAAGATCGATTCCTTTCGGTACGTGTCTTCGGATAAGTTTATTCTGGTTCTCGTTAGATCCCCTCTCATAACTGGAATATGGGTGACAGTAATAGATCTTTGTCCGGTTCTTCTTGTTTCTCCGGCTTCCTTCCATTCCCTTCGTGTCCTGGAACTCGGATCCATTGTCGACGGTGATGGTTTTGAAGATCTTCCGGAAGCGTTTGTCTCCGGTCTTTCGTTCGAGACGATTGAGGGCTTTCACGACCTCTTTGGTGGTGTGATGTTTTAATAGGAAGATGATCTCTTTTCTTGTCTTTCGTTCTGTAAGTACCAATAAAGACTTTTTCGAGACTCCCTGCTTTCCTACTACAGTGTCCATTTCCCAGTGGCCAAACTCTTCTCGCGTATCGATATCTGCCGGTCTTTTCTCGATGGAATCTCCTTTTGAGGCTCTGGCTTGCCTTTGAACGCTTCTCTTTTCCTGTTTCTTGGTTTTCTTGACCGGAAGAACCTCGTTTGTCAGTGAGAGGAATACGCCTTGGTCAATGTATGAATACATGGTTGTCACACATACCGTGAAGGTAAAGCCTTCTTTTTTCATCTTTGCGAGCGCCGCTGCCGGTGAGTATCCTTCCTCACAGATAATCTCCTCGATGCGCCGCGCAAATTCATGTTCCTTTCCGATCTTTAATCCCGGGCCTTTTGCTGCCAGGACTTCATCTTTATGAGCCTGTGCGATGTCCGGGCTATATCTCTCCTCATATTCTTCTTCAGTCGTCCTGGCAATGTAGGTTCCTCGTTTCAGCTCTCTGTATATTGTTGATAAATGGCATTCCAAAATCTTAGCAATTTCCTTTTTTGGGATTTTTGCTTTTGTCAATGCCTCTAACTTCAGACGATCATTGAATGTCAGCTGCTTATGATGAGATCCCATATATCCCTCTCTTTCCGAGGATGGGATTATTCGCCGAGCAACCACTCCACCGTGACACCGAGCGCTTCTGCAAAGACCTTTAGTTCATAGTCTGCGACAAACCGGATCCCATGCTCTATTCTGCTTATACTGTCTCTTTCCATCGTTACTCCTTTAGTTTGAACCCGAGCCGCCAAATTGCTCTGCGTTAGTTTCTTCACTACTCTCGCCTGTCTGATCCGCTCTCCTGAGATGTTACTCTTGCCTTCGAATGTGTATATCTTCATCCCGCTGCCTCCGTTCTTTTTGTGTTAATGGTCAACATTTAACTTGACATTAGCACATTTTCAGCGGTAGAATGTGTTAAAGATACACATTCATTCGTTTTCTTCAGAAAGGAGTGGTTTTATGTCGTTTAGTTCCTTTTTCTCACGTTTTCGTAAGCCCAAGGCTCCTGAGATTTCTATCACGCCATCTGTGACTTCGTCTTTTTCGGTCGTTGAGGTTGAAAATAAATATGCGACCAATCAATCCGTGAAGGATTCTCCTCAAACCGGGCATCCGAAGGATAATCTGAATTATTATCGATACACCGGTGAAGCTCTGTTTCTCCAAACAAACCGAATGCGGAAGGTGTCTGCAGATTCCTTTGATGTCGAATCCGCGATTGATGAGATCGTATCGCAGGGTTTTGATCGGGATTCCGTTAGTGTCAGCCCAGCATCATTCGATTCGCCGACTGATGGTCAGATTGAGTCTATGAAAGGGCATGGTGACTATATTCCGCCAAACCTCAGCAGTATTGACGCCTCATATCTGATCAGCCGATATATGAATGATGATCCTGCTCCGGATGTGAGGCTTCTCGAGTTCGCCACATCGAGAAAGATTAAACTTTCCTACTATATAGGAAGCAAAGAACTCCATGATAAGATATGGAAGTCTCTTTCTCAGAATGAGAAGTTTGCCTTTTTCCTATGCTGTGTCTCGAATGACTCTTCCGGCGATTGGTGCTTTGGTCGTTGGAATGAGTTTCTCGAAAAGGGCAAGACTCTGGAGTCGGATCCGAAATTTATGAAATCTTTCAAGGAACATTACAATCTTGGATACTTTAATGGGCTGGAGGGTACCGGGCGATATCGCCAGCGAGCTTGCTATACCATTGCGAAAGACAATCTGTGATAAAAAGAGCCGTCCGGATGGGCGGCTCTTCCTGATCTTCTTGGGTTATCATCTGCTCTCGATGTTTCTAATAAAATTGCTTACTTCGTCAACATCTGACCCCTCGAAAAACTCTCCATCATCATCCACTGTATATA
>JAEESA010000061.1 GCA_016286115.1 Lachnospiraceae bacterium | reverse complement strand
TCCGGAGCGATGGGGCTTTTGGTCATCCAGGGACACCGGCTTGCCGCTACCGAAAAGACCGTGGATGCCGTGATCGATAAGCTCACGGTGGCAAGGGATAAGATGCGGTTTGCGGTCATGGTCAATACGCCGGATTTCCTGTATCACGGGAATCATATTTCCGGGCGGATCGCGAGCTTTGCGCGCGCGTTCATGCTTCATCCGGTCGTGACCTTAAAGAAGGGGAAATTCAAGGTGAAACACCTGTATGCCGGAAATCTGGAGCATTGTTGGGAACGGTTTATTAAGAATGAGCTCATGAATTTCCAGGATATGGATGATAAGATCGCGATGGTAAACTATGTGGGCTTAAGCTTTGAACAGCAGCAGATGCTCGAAAAGATGATCCGTACGCACTCCAGCTTTAAGACCCTGGTCTTCCAGAAATCCTCGCCGGCGATCTCGGCGAACTGCGGGCCGCTTGCGTTCGGATTGATGGTAAGTATGAAAAAATAAAAAGGAACTGTTATGGCAGACTATGAAATATCCTCTCCTTATGCTTCTGATTTCATCAAACATGAGGAGATCCTGGAAACGCTGGAATACGCTGAGCGGCATAAGAACGATACGGTGCTTATTGATGAGATACTAAATAAAGCAAAACCAAAGCGGGAGGGCAAAAAGCTCTCCTGCGTTGGGTTATCCCATCGGGAGGCGTCGGTTCTTTTAGCCTGTGAGGACCCCGAGAAGAACGCCGAAATGATCGCGCTTGCCGAGGAGATCAAACGGGAATTTTACGGGAACCGTATCGTTCTTTTTGCACCGCTATATCTTTCCAACTACTGTATCAACGGCTGCCTTTACTGTCCTTATCATCTCAAAAACAAACACATTCCGCGGAAAAAACTTTCACAGGAAGAGATCCGCGCCGAGGTGATCGCGCTGCAGGATATGGGGCATAAACGCCTTGCGATCGAAGCCGGAGAAGACCCTGTTCATAACCCGATCGATTATATTTTAGAGAGCATCGAAACGATCTACTCTATCAAACATAAGAACGGAGCGATCCGGCGGGTCAACGTCAATATCGCGGCCACGACAGTGGAAGAGTATAAGCTTCTGAAGGACGCCGGGATCGGAACCTACATCCTCTTTCAGGAGACCTATCATAAAGACGGGTATGAGCACCTCCATCCCACGGGTCCCAAAAAGGACTATGCCTGGCATACCGAAGCCATGGACCGCGCAATGCAGGCAGGGATTGATGACGTGGGGCTTGGCGTATTATTCGGGCTCGATAAATACCGTTATGAATTTGCGGCGCTCCTGATGCACGCAGAGCACCTGGAGGCGGTTTACGGCGTCGGCCCGCATACGATCAGCGTGCCGCGGGTGAAGAAGGCGGAGGATATCGATCCGGCGGCGTTTGATAATTCTCTTACGGATGAACTATTTACGAAGCTCATCGCCTGTATCCGGATCGCGGTTCCTTATACCGGCATGATCATTTCCACAAGGGAAAGCGAAGCGGTGAGAGAACAGGCGCTTCGGATGGGGATCTCCCAGATCAGCGGCGGCTCGCGCACTTCGGTCGGCGGCTATGCCGAAGCGGAACGCCCCCATGATACGGAGCAGTTTGATGTGTCGGATCAAAGGACCCTGGATGAGGTGGTGGACTGGCTCATGAAGCTCGAATACATCCCGTCTTTTTGCACCGCCTGTTACCGCGCCGGCCGGACCGGAGACCGGTTTATGGAGCTTTGTAAATCCGGGCAGATCTCAAACTGTTGCCATCCGAATGCGCTGCTGACGCTGAAGGAATACCTGATGGATTATGCTTCGGAAACGACAAAGAAACGCGGAGAGGAACTGATCTTAAAAGAACTTGCCAATATCCCGACGGACAATGTACGTGAGAAAACAAGGGAATGGATCGAAAAGATCAATTCCGGAGAAAGAGATTTTCGGTTTTAAGGGAACTATAAACTACAAAGGCGGCGTTTGATGCCGAAGATTTTGAGACCGCTCGTGAGACTTATCAAAGAGCCCTTTATCTTGGGTACTCCTTAGGCTGGGCTGATCCCTGCTGATTATCAGCCGAAGGAGGTGCCGGTCGCACAGCAGGGTGAGAAAACGGTGTCCTCAAACAGGGAGAGTTACTTTTTCTAAAATATCAGATAAATAGGCCAGGGCGATTCCGTAATTTGTGATCGGAACGCCCTGTTTTTTTGCGGCTTCGATCCGTGTGAGGATAGCACGGCGGTTTACCATGCAGCCGCCGCATTGCAGGATCAGAGCGTATCCAAAGAGATCATTTGGGAAATCTCCGCCCACCGTAATTTCCGTTTCAAGCGAGCCGCCGGCCTTTTTTTCGAGCAGCTTCGGAAGCTTTACGCGGCCGATATCTTCTTCCTTCGGAACATGGGTGCAGCTTTCCGCGATCAGGATATGATCCCCTGGTTTTAAGGCTTCAATGGCCTTTGCGCCTTCCAGAAAAACATTAAGATCCCCCTTTGCGGCAGCCTGCAGAATGGAAAAAGAGGTGAGAAGCGTTTCCTTCGGTTTCTTTTCATAAACCGCTGAAAAAGCTTGTGAATCCGTGATGATCATGTACGGCGGATTTTTTAAGGCCAGGAGAGTGCGTTCCAGTTCCTCCGGCTGGATCGATAACACGATGCAATGGCGGTCTAAGAGCTCCCGTGTCGTTTGCACCTGTGGCAGGATGAGGCGGCCCTTCGGCGCCGAAGCATCCTGCGGCATGACAAGTAAAACGACATCGCCGGGCGTTAAGCTTTCGGGCAGGAGGCTTGTGCTTTTCAGGCCGCTTCCGAGCCGGACCAGTTCCTGTTTTAATCCGTCTATTCCTTCTCCTGTTTTTGCACTGACAGGAAGCCCGGGGAGATTATCCTCCGTGTCCAAAAGATCTGCTTTATTTAAGACCAGGATCGTAGGCACGCCCTTCGCCTGAAACTCTTTTAGGCTCTCTTCTTCATCAGATCCCATTTTGCTCTCGGGAGAGATAATGAGGAGCGCGAGATCACAGCGGTTTTTTATCTTCTCCGTGGCGGCCTGCCGCTCCTTACCCAAAGCGCTGTCATCACCGAAACCGGCGGTATCAATAAAAAGGACCGGACCGAGCGAATCGAATTCCATGGCTTTATATACGGGGTCCGTTGTCGTCCCGCTATGCTCGGAAACGATCGCTGTCTTTTGTCCGGTCAGCGCGTTGATCAGGGAAGATTTTCCTGTATTCACACGCCCGAATACGCCGATCTGTATTCTCTGCGCATTCGGGGTTTCATTGAGCTGCGCCATAGATCAGTCCTTTCTGAGATGCACGTATTTCGCGGCGGCGCGCCGGCGGTCTTCTTCCTGCGCCGCATAGTGCTTCCTGGTCGTATTGACGTCCTTATGGCCGAGGACATCCGCCACAAGATAGATGTCGCCGGTCTCACGGTAAAGAGACGTGCCGTAGGTGCTGCGGAGTTTATGCGGCGTGATCTTTTTTAAACTGGTCACAAGTGCAGCGTATTTTTTCACCATGAGTTCCACGGTGCGGACGCTGATCCGTTTTTTCTGCAGGGAAAGGAAGAGGGCGTTGGTACTGCCTTCCCGTGCTTCGATCGTTTCCCGTTCCTCAAGATAGGGGAGCAGGGCCTCGCGGACTTCGTCCCCGAAATAAACGACCGTCTCGGCGCCGCCCTTGCGGTGCACCTTGATCCCGTCGTTATTGAGATCGACATCTTCGATATCCAGACCGACGCATTCGGAAACTCGGATCCCTGTTCCGAGAAGGAGTGTCATCATCGCAAGGTCGCGCGTCCTGGTCTGCTCGTGGAAGCGTTTCTGGCGGTCCGAAAGGTCTTCCCCGGAGTCCACCTCGTCCAGAAATTTTGCGACCTCATCCACGTCCAGGCGGATGATGTTTTTCTCATGCACCTTCGGCATTTTTACAAGCTCCGCGGGGTTCTTTTCGATCAGTGTTTTCCGGAAAAAATAGTTGTAAAAACTCCGCAGCGAAGCGAGCTTTCTGGATACGCCGCGTTCGTCGTTGGTATGGTCGGTACCGTCCTTTTGATAATACCGGATCGAGTATAAATATTCCTCGATATCCATCGGCGTGATCTGCTCGAGAAGAGACAGCGGGAACTCCCGGATCTCCATCTTCTGACAGACCGGATTGTTCTCATGCAAAAAGTTAAAAAACACGCCCAGATCGTATGCGTACGCGAGCCTCGTCCTCGCCTGCGTGGAGCTTTCCATCCCGATAAAATACTCCTTGCAGAACGGGGGCAGGTCCTTTAAGATATCCCTGATCTTCAGCTCGATATCAATGTTCATCTGTTCATAATACTTCTTTTCCGCTGCCATAAATCCTCTCCAAAACTAAAATTTATATTCCTCTTTTAATAATTATAATTTTCTTTGTTTTTTTGTAAAGGGGCTTTTTTGAAGTCCTTTACTCTGATAGAATGCAGAAAGGAGGACTTTATTTATGGACAAAATTTCCAAACGCGTTTTGCAGTATGCAAAAGACCATTTCAACGAGGTGAAGCATACGACATTAAACCCGGAAGGACCGGGGGTGGTGAGGGTACATCTGGTGCCGCCGAAGGTGACCGGGGAAACGATCGGCCCGTCCGTTGCGATCATCAACGGGCAGGATATCATTCCCGTGGATGTTTCATGGACGATATTGCTGTGCGAATTCATCGATGAGGTGAATAAATTCAGCGGCAGGGAGATCACGCTGGAAGAAACAAAAGAGATCATTAAAAACACCTGTAAGGATATGAGAAAGATCTATCCGTTCCTTCCAAAAAAATATCTGCTCCATGATATACAGACGATCACGACGACGTTTACCGAGATCGCTTATCATAAAGAGATCACGGAGGACGTTCCTTACATGAGCATCGGGGAATACGCCCCGTACATGCGTGCGCCGCACCGGATGGACCTCATGCTGTCCTCGATGACAAAGGACGATAAATGGCATTGTAACCTCAAGTGCCTTCATTGCTATGCGGCGGGGCAGCTCCATTCCGCGGAAAAGGAGCTTTCCACGGAGGAATGGAAAAAGATCATTGAAAAGCTGCGCCGCGCCGGTGTGACGCAGGTCACCTTTACGGGCGGCGAACCCACACTGCGGGAAGACCTGATCGAGCTGATCGAACACGCGCGGTGGTTTGTATCGAGGCTGAATACAAACGGGATCCGTCTGACGAGAGAGTATTGCCATGCGTTAAAGGCCGCCTCCTTAGACAGCCTCCAGATCACCTTATATTCCGCCGATAAGGACATCCATAATAAGCTCGTCGGGGCGGAAGGGTATGAGCATACGGTAAACGGCATAAAGAACGCCGTGTCGCTCGGTATGAGCGTCAGCGTCAATACGCCGTTATGCACATTGAATGCAGACTATAAAAAGACGCTGCAGTTCCTGCATGACATGGGCGTGATCTATGTGACCTGTTCGGGTCTCATCACGACGGGAAACGGCGCCACGGAAGGGTCTGCAAAACTGCAGCTTACGAAGGAAAAGATCAGCGAGATCTTACGGGAAGCGTGTGACTTCTGCGCCGAAAACGGAATGGAGATCAACTTCACTTCGCCGGGCTGGGTAGACGAAGCCCTGTGCGAAGAACTGAAGATCGCGACGCCGAGCTGCGGCGCGTGTTTAAGCAACATGGCGATCACGCCGGGAGGGAATGTTGTTCCCTGCCAGAGCTGGCTTTCCGGCAAGGCGCTCGGGTCGATCCTCGCCGATGAATGGGAACAGATCTGGGAGAGTGAGGACTGTAAAAAACGAAGGGACTATTCCGCAAAAATGCTCATGGATTGCCCGCTTCGGATCCACAGAGAGGAGGGCGTGCAGTATGACAGCTAAACGATATTCTGCATTCTTTGTACTTGCGTTCACATTTCTGTTTACACTGCTGTTTGCGGAGAAATATAAGGCCGCGCAGCTGGATGAGATCTTAGACTACGAGGTCGATGCGTACGTGAATGATGACGCGACTGTTACGCTTACTTATTCCGTATTATGGGAGGTTTTGGATTCCGACTCGGAAGGACCGCTAACCTGGGTCAAGGTCGGCGTCCCGAATATCCATTGCCGGAACTTTACGCCGCTGACCGACAACATCGATTCCGTTTCCTATTATTCCGATGGCGGGAGTTTTGCGAGAGTCGATCTGGATGACGAATACTATGAGGGCGAGACCGTTTTCTTCTCGTTTTCCCTGGTACAGGATTACATCTATCAGGTCAACAAGCTGGAAGACGGCTATACCGTATATGAATTCACGCCGGGCTGGTTTGACGACGTTCCCGTGGACCATATGACGCTGCGCTGGAGCGCGGACAAAGCCTATTCCTGGGATCCGTCCTGCCTCGTAAAGGACGGCGCGCTGACGTATGAGAAATATGATATGGCTCCAGGAGAGACCTTTACGATCAGCGTCACCTATCCGAATGACGCCTATGCTTTCGATATGTCGAAAACGATCGAAAAGGGGGCGGAGGATGAAGAGGAAGACTTCTTCATTGGGCTCGTTGCCACCATCATCCTGGTCATGATCCCGATCTTTGCTATCCGCGGTCTTGTCTCGCTGATCCATAAGGCTGCGTATAAGGCCGGCGCCGGCTTCGGCAACGGGCAGAAGACCAAGATCACGCGGACCAAGATCGTCTATTTTGAATCCTGCCCGGGCTGCGGGGCGGTCCGCCAGGAAGGGCAGACGGAGTGCAGCTTCTGTAAGCACAGCCTGATCAAGAGCGAGGAGATCATCGAGGAAAAAGAGGCGGAGCGCTTCAAGGAAGCGGGAGAATTCAAATACACGGATTCGCCGAACACCTACATCCGCGTGGCTGTGATCCCGATCCCGCGGCCCACGCGTTCCTACTCCTCACACCGTACGAGCTCCTGTGTCCACAGCTCCTGCGCCTGTGCGTGCGCATGTGCCTGTGCGTGCGCCGGCGGCGGCCGCGCCGGCTGCTCCACCAAGGATTTCTACAAGACAAACTTCAGGACGAAATACTTAAATTCCATGAAATAATACGGATCCATCTTGCGAGATCAGTACTTGTGTTTTGTGCAATTTGTAGTATAATTGTAAGAAATGTGACCAAAATTTGTACATTAAGGGGGGTAATCTCAGCATGAAAACGATCACTCGGACGGAAAATCATCGGATGGATCCTGGTCATCCAGATGATTGTGATGGCGGTTCTGGCTATTTTCGTCATCCGGACCATCACGAATGACAGACGTGGTGGAGCAGTTCAGAAGCTTCGCGGACAAGTCTTCGCAGTACAGTGAGGATGTGGGCACCATCCGTGAGCGCCTGTCCGAGATGAAGGAATACGTGACAGAGCTCGAAAGCTCCGTACAGGATATCTCCGGCAATATCGAAAGCGTGACGCAGACGACAATGGATAACCTCTCCGCAGTCAATACGATCGTGGACAAGAACGAGAACACATCGGGTATCGCGGACGAGATCCAGAGGCAGTCCGAGCAGAATAAAGCGCTTGCGACCAGATTGGATGACATTCTGAACAAGTTCGAAAAATAAAAGAAAACGATAGTAAATCTACTTGAAGTATAAGGGCATCTCCGGTTTGTGGGATGCTCTTTTTCAAAACAAATGCAGGAGAAAACCGCATGTATGAATTTCCCGAAGAACTGAGAAAAGCGTACGAGGCATTGCCACATGCGCTTGTTTACAGCGAGGCTGTGAACAATAAAGCTGTTCCGCTGTTGGTGTCCGACGGCTTTTGCAGGCTCGTCGGCATGGAGCGGGAAAAGGTCATGGAATGGTTTCCCAAGGGACAGTTTGAGCGGATCCATCCCGATGATGTCGGCCGTGTCGCGCAGGTGAGCGAGACCTTTGCAAAAAAGGAAAGCGAGTACGACCTTGTGCTTCGCTCGAAGCATCCGGACGGGTACCATGTGATCCATGCGATCGGCCAGTGGCAGACCATGCCGGACGGGACGGAGCTCGCTGTACTGGAGTATGCGGACATCACGGGAAATGCGGAAGTGATCGCGAGTACTACGCAGAACTATCAGATCTTCAAGAAGGATCATTTCTATACGGATCCTCTGACCGGGCTGCCGAACTTAAACTACATCAACCGCTTTGCGGACGAACGCGTGCATACGCTTCGGACGCAGAATCTGACGCCGCAGCTGATCTACATCGATGTGATCGCCATGCAGTACTATAACAACCAGTACGGCTATCAGAAGGGAAACGAGCTCCTGTGCGAGGTGAAGAACGTATTGAAACTGGTCTTTCCGGAAGCGCTGATCGGGCGGTACGCAGACGATCATTTTATCCTGATCGACGCGTATGAAAGCCAGAAGGACACGGAGAGCCGCCTTATCGAAGCGGATAACAGCATACGGAGGCGCGCGGAAGGAAATACGACAGGCATCAAGGCGGGCGTCTGTGTGTTTGAAGCGAAGACCGCCACGACCGAGGCGATCGACCGCTCGAAGAATGCGCTGAAATGGCTCGGGAACGACTTGAATAGGGTCTGCCATTTCTACACGCATGTCGCGGAGAGCGCGCTCTGGAATCAGAGATACATTGTTGAGAATTTTGAAACAGCGCTAGAAGAGAAATGGATCAAGGTGTACTATCAGGGGATCGGCCATGTGGGAGACGGGAGCCCGGCGACGGCAGAGGCGCTGGCCCGGTGGAATGACCCGGTCCGGGGCATTCTATCTCCGGGTGAATTTATCCCGGTGCTGGAACGCTATCACCTTTTGTACAAACTGGATCTTTATATGGCAGAACAGGTGTGCAGCGAGATGCTGGTCCGGAAGAAATGGGGCTTGCAGGACATCCCGGTATCCGTGAACTTTTCCGCGCATGATTTTGACCATATCGACATTCCTGCCGAGCTGCTGCGGATCTATGAAAAGCATAATCCGGGGACTGAGGATGTTCCGAAGCAACTCATCGTGGAAGTGACGGAACAGGACATGGCAAAGGCAACGGACCGTTTCTTAGAGCAGCTGCATAAACTGAAAGAACTCGGATTTTCCATCTGGATGGACGACTTCGGAAGCGGGTATTCGTCTCTGAATATGTTCGGCCGTTATGACGTGGACCTCATCAAATTCGATATGGATTTCATGCGTCATCTCGATGACAATAAGGGCGTCAACCGGATGATCATGAAGGCGATGACCGAGATGGCAAAAGGCATGGGGATCCGCACGTTGGCAGAGGGAATCGAAACGGAAGAGCAGAATCTCTTTTTGCAGGAGATCGGCTGCGAATTAGCGCAGGGCTTTTTCTTCCACCGGCCGGAGCCCTTGGAAGCGATGATCTATAGGATCGAATCAAGACGGAAGGAAGAAGGACAAGAGAGTTAGGCTTGTTTTTTCGAAGCGGAACGGTTTTCCCCAAACTGTGCCAGGAGGATCGCCGCGAACACCAGGCAGCACCCGATGATCTGCCGGGGGGTAAGCGTTTCTCCGAGAAGGAGCCAGCCGCCGAGTACGCAGAAGACCGACTCAAAGCTCATCATCAAAGAGGCTAGCGTCGGCGGTACGTTTTTCTGCCCGACGATCTGCAGCGTATAGGCGACGCCGCAGGAGAGGAGCCCTGCGTAGAGGATCGAGCCCCAGGCGTCCGGCTGCAGGAAGACAGAGAAGTTTTCGCCCCAGCCGTTTCGTTCAAATAACAGCATGGGGATCGCGGAGAGGACTCCGCATACTAAAAACTGTATTGCCGCCATCCGTACCCCGTCCACATCCGCGACAAAGCGGTCGATCATGATGATCTGGATCGCAAAGCATAAAGCGCTGAGGAGCAGCAGGATATCGGGCCAGGCCATGCCGGAGCTTTCCGTAATGCTCAAAAGATAGATCCCGCCCATCGCGATGAATACGGCGATCCAAGTGGGAAGACCGCATTTTTTTCCTAGAAAGAGGCCTATGATGGGAACGAGGACAAGGTAACAGGCCGTAATGAACCCCGCCTTTCCGGCGCTCCGGCCATAAGTGATGCCGAGCTGCTGGAGATTTGTAGCGAGAAACAAAACAATGCCAATGAGGCTCCCGAATAACCAGAGCCTCTTTTTTTCGGCCTTATTTTGGGGTTTCTTCCCAAGGCCGGCTTTGTCTAAAATTATGATCACCGGCACGAGCACGCCCGCGCCGATGAGATTTCGAAGGGAATTAAAAGTAAAGGGGCCGAGAGCGTCCCCACCGGCGGATTGCGCCACAAAGGCGAAGCCCCAGATCGCCGCCGTAAGAAGTAAAAGTAAAGAATACTTTGTTGTTTTAGACATTACACTTCCAATATTGACTGCAGAAAGCTTTTCGTTCTTTCGACCTTCGGATTCGTGAAGATCTCATCCGGCGTGCCTTCTTCGGCGATGATGCCGTCTGCCATAAAGAGCACACGGTCCGCAACCTCCCGCGCAAAACCCATTTCATGCGTTACACAAAGCATCGTCATGCCTTCTTTGGCAAGCTCGGTCATAACCTTCAAAACATCGCCGACCAGCTCCGGATCAAGAGCCGAGGTGGGCTCGTCAAAGAGCATGATCTCGGGGTTCATCGCAAGGGCTCTTGCAATGGCCACACGCTGCTGCTGGCCGCCGGAAAGGCGGCTCGGGTATTCATCCGCCTTATCGGAAAGCCCGACCTGTTCCAGAAGCGCTCTGGCGTGTTTCTGAGCCTCTTCTTTTTTCTCTTTTTTGACGACGATCGGCGCCTCACAGACATTCTGGAGCACTGTCTTATGGGGAAAGAGATTAAAACGCTGAAACACCATCCCCATTTCGAGGAGCAGCTCCTGCTGCTTGTCATGGGGGAGGCGGTCGATCGTATGGTCATGTTCGCGGTGCAAAAACAGCTCGTCGCGGATAAAGATCTTTCCGCTCGTGATCTTTTCGAGCTGGTTTAAGGATCGCAGAAACGTGGACTTGCCCGCGCCGCTGGGTCCGATGATGCAGATCACCTCGCCCTTTTTGACGGCAAGATTGATGTCCTTCAACACTTCAAGAGAGCCGAAGCGTTTGCTCACATGTTCGGTTTTCAGAATGTATTCGTATTGCTCGCTCACAAAGGCCTCCTACTCGTAAACAGAGAATTTCTTCTCGATCTTGTTGAAGATAAATCCGAACAACGCGGTGATCACAAGATAGATCACAAGCGCCGGGATGAATACCAGGTACGACCCCTCGGAGGTCATAATGTTCTTCGAAATAGTCGTGATGTCCATCAAAGAGATCGCGAAGACGAGGGATGCGTCCTTTAAGACCATGATGAACTCGTTGCTCACATTGGGGATCATGCGGCGGATGGACTGCGGTATGATGATCCTGGTCATCGTCTGTCCATACGTCATGCCAAGCGCTTTCGCCGCTTCAAACTGGCCCTTGTCAATGGACTGGATCGCGGCGCGCACGATCTCCGCGCAGTAGGCGCCGGAGTTTAAGGCAAACGCGATCACAGCAGCCGTAAAGGCGCCTTTATAAACGGCTTCCGCGTCCGACGCGTTGAAGATATCGCGCCAGGCAAAGCCGAAGATCCCGGGGACCGTAAAGTACACCACAAACAGCTGGATCAGAAGCGGCGTCCCACGGAAGAAAAAGATGTAGCCGCTGCAGATCTTTGAAAGGATCTTATTTTTGCTGATCTTTCCAAGCGCGAGCACGGTACCGAGCAAAACACCAAAGAGAACAGTCAGCGTGGTCAAAAGGATCGTGAGCTTCGCGCCGTGCATCAGGTTTTCGCCACAGCCGAGCATCCGGTAGGTATAGTTCACCATCTGGCCCACGACCTTTGCAGGCCCTTCATCGGCGGGATAAACCTTACCGAGGAAGCCGATGTAGCGCTCGCTCATTTCATTCGCCCCCGAAGTGGAGAAGGAGGCGTAGTTGATGACGATCAGGCTGTTATAGGTGACCGTGACACGTTTTCTCGTGCTGTTTTCATCGGCTTTGATCATCTCCTGCATTTCGGGAGACGTATGGGAAAGAAGCTCCTGCTCGGAGGGCTTCAGCGCGCCGAGGATAATGATCACGACAACGACCACGGCTATGATGATGACAGGTTTTTTGTACTTTTTGAAAAAGGCTTTCATTCTCCCTTACTCCGCAGCGCTGCCGAACCAGTAGTCATAAGTCTCTTCGATATAACCTTCTTCGTCAAGCTCCAGCAGCGCCTGATTGATCGCTTTCTGGAGGCCGGTGTTGTCCTTTGCCATCGCGATGCCGAACTGTTCGGCTTCCGCAGTGTCTGCATATGCGATCTGGAAATCATCGGAGCTGTTGATGAAGCCGTCTGCAACCGTGCTGTCCACAACGACCGCGTCCACTTCGCCGTTCTGCAGCTGGGTGAAGCAGCTTGTGATCTTTTCATTTGCAACGATCTGTACGTCGATGGTTCCCGTGGACTTATAGTCGCTCATCAATATGTCGGAAGTAGTTTCCTTCTGCAGGGCGATGGTCAGGCCGTCCAGGTCATTAAAGGAATTCACGGCCCTGTTGTCGCCGGCGAGAAGGACGACCGCCTGATAGTTATTGATATACGGAGTGGAGAAGAGCATCGTTTCTTCACGCTCCGGTGTGATCGTAACAGCGGAGCAGGTGACGTCGTAGTTGACGCCGATCCCGGCGAAGATCCCGTCCCAGGCGGTGTTGATGATGTTCACATCAAGCCCGAGTTTTTCTCCGACCGCGGAGATGATGTCGATGTCAAAGCCGATCGGCGTGGTCCCGTCATCCGCGAAATCCTCAAACGGCGGATAACCGACTTCGCAGCCGACAGACAGAACGCCGTCGCTTAAGAGCTTCGCGCCGGAAATATCGATCTTGGAAGCGGAGGCAGCACCGGCAGAAGCATCCGCCGTCGCAGCTGCATCGGCAGCGGGAGCGGCCGTCGTGGCATTGTTTTTGTTTGCGCCGCAAGCGGTAAAACTAAGGGCTGTTACGGCAGCTAAAAGTACGGACAGGCATTTCTTTTTCATAATTTTTCTCCTTTGCTTTTGAAACATTTTCGCTAAATTCATAAAAAAGGAGCGAAACATCCAGTCTGCTCCTTTGCATACGCGTTAAAATATACCAAAATATCGATAGTTAGTCAATACAATTAAGGACCAGCTACGGTCTGCTTTGTCGATAATGTGCTCACAAGCTGGATCTGTTCTCTACACTTCAACGCCTCTGTGCAGGCGGCGGTATTCGCGGGGGGTGTAGCCGGTGATCTCACGGAAACACTTGTTGAAGGTGGTCGTGGACTGGAAGCCGGAAAGAAAGGCGCATTCCGTGATGGAAAGGTAGTCCCTGGCCAGGAGATTGCAGGCGTTCTGCACCCGGATCTTTGCAAGATACACGGGGAAGGTCATCTGCGTATATTCCTTGAAGATTTTGGAAAAATAGAAGGGGCTTAAGCCCGTATGCGCGGCCACGGCGGCCTGGGAGATGTCCTCGGCGTAGTGATCCGCGATGAAGCTGCAGGCGGAGTGGATGTAATTGCGGGTCTTGCCGGAAAAAGGCTCTTCCGTGTCCACCCTGTTTTTTTCCTGCATCACAAAATCGCCGAGCAGGATCAGGATGCTGTAAACGATCTGTTTGCTTCTGGTCTCGGCAAAATACGGTTTTTTGTTGTAAATGTCCCCGATAGAGAGGATGTGACGGGTGATCTCGGAGGCCAGCGCGGGTTCGCTTTTTGCGGAAATATGATGGTGGTCTTTTAAAAACCCGGAGGCGGTGATCAGATCAATGTTATTGTCGATCAGGGCGGAAGAGAACTGGATGAAACACGCGCCTTCCGGCGGGACTTTCTCTACGGTATGCAGTTCTCTCGGCCACATCAGGATGATATCGCCCGGTTCCGGCTGAAAGACCTTTTTTCCGATGCTGTACTGGCTCCCCGGTTTGAGGATCAGTGTGAACTCCGCGTCGCTGTGCCAGTGGGGCGGAAAGGACGAGGGAGATTTTTCCGTAAAGGAAACCCCGTGGATGCGGGAATAGCGGATGATCTCTTTTTCCATAGCTTTCTTCCTTAGGTGTTTTTCGATGGTCAACACTCTCATGATAACAAAAATTCGTCAAAATTCAATATAATTTTTCTTTTATTTTCTTACTAAAACTTCCCACACCCAATGTGGAGTTCGTTCCTTGAAAACTCAATATTTCAGCT